>JAASTF010000048.1 GCA_021767525.1 Paracoccaceae bacterium | reverse complement strand
GGAACAATCGCTGTCGTTCCTGGAATTCAACTACATGATCCTGCAGGCCTATGACTTTCTGGAACTGAACCGCCGCTATGGCTGCCTGCTGCAGATGGGCGGCAGCGATCAGTGGGGCAATATCGTCAACGGGATCGACCTGACCCGCCGGGTGCTGGATCACGAAATCTACGGTCTGACTTCGCCCCTGTTGACCACATCGGACGGCAAGAAGATGGGCAAGACCGCCGATGGCGCGGTGTGGCTGAATGCCGACATGCGCAGCCCGTATGAATTCTGGCAATTCTGGCGCAACACCACCGATGCCGATGTGGGCCGCTTCCTGAAGCTTTATACCGAGATCGACCTGGACGAATGCGAGCGTCTGGGCGCGCTTGGCGGGTCCGAGATCAACGCGGCCAAGATCGTGCTGGCCAACGCCGTGACCACCCTGTGCCACGGGGCCGAGGCCGCCGCCGCGGCCGAGGCGACCGCGCGCGAGGTGTTCGAAAAGGGCGGCGTCGGGGGCGATCTGCCCACGGTGGTTGTAGATGCCGGTGAGCTGCCGTTGTCCATCGTGCAACTGATCGTGCGCTCGGGCCTGGCCAAATCCGGCAAAGAGGCCAAGCGCCTGATCGCGGAAAACGGCGCCAAGCTGGACGATGCGCCGCTGACCGATGCCGGCCTGATGATCGATGCCGCGCGGCTGGCCGAGCCGATCAAGCTGTCGGCCGGCAAAAAGCGTCACGCGCTGGTCAAGCTGGACGGCTAAGCCCGTCGCCCCCAACCGAAAGGCACACCCATGACCGACGCCCCGGACACCGCGCAGGTCATGGGCCGTTTTGAACGGGGCCTGTCGATCTGGATCGCGCTGGCGATGGCGCTTGGCATCTTGCTGGGCAACCTTGCGCCTGACCTGATGCAGGGGCTTGCCGCGCTGGAAATCGCCTCGGTCAACCTTCCCGTCGCGGTGCTGATCTGGGCGATGGTTTATCCGATGATGGTGGGCGTCGATTTCAGCGCGCTCAGCCGGATCGGGGATCGGCCCAAGGGGCTGGTCATCACGCTGGTGGTGAACTGGCTGGTCAAGCCGTTCACAATGGCCGCGCTGGGGGTTTTGTTCTTCAACCACGTTTTCGCCGGCTTGATCCCGCCCGACGACGCGCAGGCCTATCTGGCGGGGCTGATCCTGTTGGGCGCGGCCCCCTGCACGGCGATGGTGTTCGTCTGGTCGCAACTGACGCGCGGTGATGCGACCTACACGCTGGTGCAGGTCAGCGTGAACGATGTGATCATGGTCTTTGCCTTCGCGCCGATCGTGGCGCTTTTGCTGGGCGTGACCGACATCGTCGTGCCGTGGCAGACGCTGATCCTGTCGGTGGTTTTGTACATCGTGATCCCGCTTGCCGCCGGAATCGTCACGCGCGGACGGTTGATGGCGCGCGGGGGCGAGGCGGCGGTCGAGCGGTTCCGCGAAAGGGTCAAGCCTGTCACGGTTATCGGGCTGCTGGTGACCGTGGTGCTGCTGTTCGGATTCCAGGGGCAGGTGATCTTGGAAACGCCGCTGGTGATCGCGCTGATCGCCGTGCCGCTATTGCTGCAAAGCTATGGCATCTTCTTCGTGGCCTATCTTGCTGCACGGGCCTGGCGCGTGCCCTTCAACGTGGCCGCGCCCTGCGCGCTGATCGGCACGTCGAACTTTTTCGAACTGGCCGTCGCGGTTGCAATCAGCCTGTTCGGTCTGGGCTCGGGCGCGGCGCTGGCCACGGTGGTCGGCGTGCTGGTCGAGGTGCCTGTGATGCTGTCATTGGTGGCTTTTGCCAACCGCACGCGCCACTGGTTTCCGAAGGCCTAAGCCCGCTGCGCCAGCGCGTCCTGCAACAGCTGGCGCACCGCGTCGCGCGGCACATCCGAGGTAACGAACGCCTCGCCGATGCCCCGCGCCAGGATGAAACGCAACTGTCCATCCACCACCTTTTTATCCTGCGCCATCAGATCAAGAAGCGCATCGGAATTCGGCAATTCCCCTGGAATATCAGCCAGATCGACCTTCATCTTCATGTCGCGCAGATGGGCACGCACGCGGCTTGGGTCTTCCTGGCTGCACAGGCCCAGCCGCGCCGACAGCTCGAACGCCAGCGCGCAGCCGATCGCCACGCCCTCGCCGTGCAGCAGCCGGTCGGAATAGCCGGTGGCCGATTCCAGCGCGTGGCAGAAGGTGTGGCCCAGGTTCAAAAGCGCGCGGTCGCCCTGTTCGGTTTCGTCGCGCTCGACGATACGCGCCTTCATCTTGACCGAGCGGGTGACGGCGGCAATGCGCGCCGCCATATCGCCCGCAGCGGCGGATGAGCCCTGCCCCTCAAGCCATTGAAAGAATTCAGCATCCCCCAACAGCCCGTATTTCACCACCTCGCCATAACCGGCCAGGTAATCGCGTTCGGGCAAGGTTCCCAGAACCGCCGTATCCGCCAATACCAGGCTGGGCTGATGAAACGCGCCGACAAGGTTCTTGCCCTGCGGTGTGTTGATGCCGGTCTTGCCGCCAACCGAGCTGTCGACCTGCGCCAAAAGCGAGGTCGGGATCTGCACAAAACGCACACCCCGCCGCAGGATCGCCGCGGCGAAACCCACCAGATCGCCGATCACCCCGCCGCCAAAGGCCACCACCACGTCACGGCGTTCGACCTTTTGTTCCAGCAGCCACTCCACCGTGCGGGTCAGGTTTGGCCAGCTTTTCGTGGCCTCGCCCGCGGGCAAGGTCAGCGCCACCATGTCGACACCGCCTGCGGCCAGGCCGTCGCGCAGCGCATCCAGGTGCAGCGCGCCCACGTTCTCATCCGTCACCACCGCCACGCGCGGACGCGCCAGCATCGGCGCGATCAGCGCCCCCGTCTGCGCGATCAGGCCGGGGCCGATATGGATGTCGTATTCGCGCCCTTTCAGGCCCACATGCACGGTTTCCATCATCGCTTTTCCTCTAGAACGTCGGGCCGGCTGCGCAAAGCGTCGATCACGCGGTCCACCGTGTCCTCGATGCTGAAGCCGGGCTGCACATCGACCCGCAGATCGGCCAGCGCGTAAACCGGCACGCGATCATCGTACAGGCGCGTCAGCGTGGCCTTTGGATCGGGCGTGCGCAGCAAGGGCCGCGTGTTCTTGTGCCGCACGCGCTGCCACAGCAGATCCAGCCCCGCATCCAGCCAGACCGACACGCCCTTTTCGGTGATCATCCGCCGGTTGCCCTCGGCCATGAAGGCGCCACCGCCCGTCGACAGGACGCCCCGCTCGTTCTCTAACAGACGCTGGATCACCTGCGCCTCTTTCGTGCGAAAGAACGGCTCGCCATCGCGGGCGAAAATTTCGGGGATGGTCATGTTGGCGGCCAGTTCGATCTCGGCATCGGAATCGAGGAACGGCACGTTCAGCCGCGTGGCAAGCGCCCGCCCGACGGCGGTTTTGCCCGCGCCCATCATGCCGACCATCACTATGGTTTTCTTAAGCCGCCAGCCCATATCGTTCCCATCGGCATAACAAAGCCGTTTTTCAGGTTTGCCGTCTGAATGACGTGATCTTTGACGAAAGGCCAGTTATAACTTGCAAAAACAAGGGCAAAACAGGCAGGCACCATGGGGCGTCTTATCAAATATCTCTTCTTCCTGGTCGTGCTGGCAGGCATTGCGCTTGTCGCCTATGCCTATGTCGGCCCGTTTCTCGGGGCCGATTTCTCGCCGCCGCAGGAAGAGGTGCGCCAACCGGTGATTCTGAATGCGGATTAGACTGGCGCTGGCCTTGTGTGCGCTGCCCCTTGCCGCCCCTGCGCAAGACGCGCCGCTTTCGGCGATCGACTGGCTGAGCACGCCGACCGCGCTGCCCGTCACACGCGCCATGCCGGTGCCCCAGCGCGCGCCGCTGAACGAATCGCCAGTTGCCGAAACCGCGACCATCCCGGCGGTCAGCGTCACCCCCCTGGACGAGGTGCGCCAGGATGCCGTGGGCTTGCTGCCCGCCAGCGTCACGGGCCTGCCGCGCAGCCTGTGGCAGGCCAGCGATGCCGCGACGCTGGGTCAGCTGCTGCGCGCGCGCAAGGTCGAACGCCTGCCTGCCATGCAATCGCTGCTGTTCACGCTGTTGCTGGCCGAGGCCGACGCCCCCGCCGACAGCACCGCCAAGGCGCCGTTCCTGCAGGCCCGCATCGATGCGCTGATGGGCCTGGGCGCGGTCGAGCCGGCGCAGGCGCTGCTGGAACGCGCCGGGGCTGACAGCCCGGCGCTGTTTCGCCGCTGGTTCGACGCGACCTTGCTGACCGGCGACGAGGACAAGGCCTGCGCCGCGCTGCGCGCGCAACCGCATCTGCACCCCGATTACGCCGCGCGCATCTTTTGCACCGCGCGCGGTGGCGATTGGACGGCGGCGGCGCTGACGCTTGATACCGCGCGGGCGCTTGGCTTTGTCGACGATCTGGAGGACGCGATGCTGGCGCGGTTCCTCGATCCCGAGCTTTTCGAGGGCGAGCCGCTGCCGCTGCCCCCGGTTCGGCCCAGCCCGCTGCTGTTCCGCGTGTACGAAGCGGTGGGCGAGCCATTGCCAACCGCCACCCTGCCGCTGGCCTTCGCCATGGCCGATCTGCGTTCGACCACTGGCTGGAAGGCGCAATTGACCGCGGCCGAGCGGCTGGCCCGCACCGGGGCGCTGCCGGTGAACCGGCTCTTGGGCATCTACTCGGAACGGCTGCCGGCCGCCTCGGGCGGCATCTGGGACAGGGTCGAAGCGGTGCAACGGTTCGATACCGCCATGCGCTCGGGCGATCCGGGGGCGGTGGCGCGCGCCCTGCCCGGCGCCTGGCGCGCAATGCGCGCGGCGCGGCTGGAAATCCCATTTGCCGAGCTTTACGGCGCCGACCTGATGCGCCTGCCGCTGGCGGGCGATGCCGGTGCGCTGGCCTATGACGTGGCGCTGCTGGGCCCGGCCTACGAGGACGCCGCCAACGCCCGCGGTGCGGATTACCCGCGGCGCAGCTTTGCCACGGCGCTGGCGCGCGGCTCGGTGGCGCAGCCGGGGCGCGGCACCCTGCCCGAGGCCGTGGCCCGCGCGTTCCGCGATCCGACCCCGCCCGACGATATCGCCGCGCTTTTGCGCCAGAACCGGTTGGGCGAGGCGATATTGCAGGCCATCGCGCTTTACGAACGGGGACAGGGCGGCGACACGACCGCCCTTGGCCAGGCGCTGGCGACGTTCCGCGCCGTCGGATTGGAAGACACCGCGCGGCGCGCCGCGCTTCAGCCGCTGTTGCTGGGATTACGTGGCTAGACACATGAGCGATCACCGCTGGATATCCGCCTTTCTCGAAGCCGCCGCCGCCGAACAAGGGGCGGCCACCAACACACAGCTGGCCTATGGCCGCGATCTGCGCGATTTCTCCGATTGGCTGGCGGGCCGCAACCTGGCCTTCGCCCGCGCCAAGCGCGCCGATGTCGAGGCCTATCTTCTGCACTGCGACGCGCAGGGCCTGGCGAAATCCACCCGCGCGCGGCGGTTGTCGGCGATCAAGCAACTGTATCGCTTCGCGTTTGACGAGGGCTGGCGCCCCGACAATCCGGCGATCCAGATCAGCGGGCCGGGCCGCGACAAGCGCCTGCCCAAGACCCTGACCGAGGACGAGGTCGACCGCCTGTTGACGGCGGCGCGGCAGACCGGGCGCAGTTGGGGCGATCGGCTGCGCAATACCTGCCTGATGGAGTTGCTCTATGCCACCGGAATGCGGGTCAGCGAACTGGTTTCGCTGCCGGTCGCGGCGGCGCGCGGCGACCCCCGGATGCTGCTGGTGACGGGCAAGGGCGGCAAGGAGCGGCTTGTGCCGCTTTCGCCGCCCGCCCGCGCCGCGCTGGCCGACTGGCTGGCGCAGCGCGATGCCGACGATGCCCGCGCGGTCGAAAACGGCGCTGCGCCGTCACGCTTTTTGTTTCCGTCGCGCGGCAAGCTGGGCCACCTTACGCGGCACAGGTTCTACATGCTGATCAAGGAACTGGCCGTCACGGCCGGCATCAGCCCCGACAAGGTCACGCCGCACACGCTGCGCCACGCCTTTGCCACGCATCTGTTGGCCAATGGCGCCGATTTGCGCGCGATCCAGACGCTGCTGGGCCATGCCGACGTGGCCACGACCGAGATCTACACCCACGTTCTGGATGAGCGGCTGCGTGCCCTGGTTCTGGAGCATCATCCGCTGGCCAAGGACGGCACCGACACGCCCTAACCCGACGAACATGCGCCGATGACCGCGCGGCGGCTGTCGATCTCGCGGCGGGCCCAGGACACCGGGACAAGCGGCAGGGCCGGCTGCATGATCGGCCCGTCACGTCCGACGGGCTGCCCGGCATCTGCGGTCGCGCGCAGGTGCGCCCGGGCCCAGGCCGGCACTGACCCAACGACCATCGGACCAAGGAACAGCGACTCGGCCACGCAACCCTGCGCAACCAGCAGTTCGTGCCGGCGAAAAAGCAGATGCACCCATTCAATCCGCCGCCGCTCGTGCATGCCCCGCACACCCGGCAGGCCCGTCAGGCTGGCCGCCGGCACAAGCACCGGCGCCGTGAACAGCGGCACGCCCTGGCCGAAGCCGCCCATGACGATCCGGTGCTGGGCCGAAACGACCAGGTCGCTTTCGGGGCGGCCCGGGCCAAGCGCGTGCGCGGCAATCAACACGGGCCGCGGCGCATCGGGGGTTTCGCGAAAACCGACCAGCCGGCGCTGCACCCAGGCGATCGGGCGCACCGCGCCCTCGACCGTCGTGACCAGATCGCCCGCAGCCAGGGTTTCGACCGGCCGCGCACCATCTGGTGTCAGAATACGCGTTCCGGCCGCAAAGCACGGGATCGTTCCGGCATTCTGCGCTGGCTGCACGTAATAGCTGGCGCCGCCATCGTCGGACTGGATCGAACTGCCCTCGGGCGCGGTGACACCGGCATAGCTGGGCGTTTGCCCCACCAACGGGCCGTCGACCGAGGTAACAGGCGGATCGTAGAAAGACAGAAACTGCACCGCCGCACCGGTATCGTCGACGATGGCCACGGCGGTCACTTCGTTCAGGGTGATGTTAAAGACGTAGACATCGCGCCCCGAGATCGTCGTGACCGCCGGCGTAAAGGGATAGGTGACCAGCCAATTGCCGGAACTCTGATACAGCATGACCGACCAACCGCTGGTGTCGATCCCGCTATCCACCGCGATCTCGACAAAGTCGGTCGGCGGCGTTCCGGCATAGCTGGCCTCTGATATATAGGCGGTCGACATCTTCGATGCAGGTCCATTGCGCGACGGCCGGACGGCCAGCGCCCGGGTGCAAAAGCCAAGCCTCGCCAAAAATGGTGAAGAAACGGTTGCCTGTCGTGAACCGGGCTTTCCCTTGAATTGCCCCCCCTCACGCCCCATAACCAAGGGCAATGCACATCTCCAAAGGCTTTTCCCCCGATGCTTGACGCCGCTTTCTGGATCACCGCCGGCGCGATCCTGTTTCTGCTTGTTCTGTCCGGGTTCTTTTCCGGCTCGGAAACCGCGCTGACCGCGGCCAGCCGGGGCAAGCTGCGCGCCCAGGCCGACAAGGGGTCGCGCGGGGCAGAACGCGCATTGTCGATCACCGAGGATAACGAGCGGCTGATCGGCTCGGTCCTGTTGGGCAACAACCTGGTGAACATCCTGGCTGCATCGCTGGCAACATCGCTGTTCACGCGGATTTTCGGGGAATCCGGCGTGGCGCTGGCAACGCTGGTGATGACGCTGCTGGTGCTGATCTTTGCCGAGGTGCTGCCGAAAACCTATGCCATCACCAACGCCGAATCCGCCGCCGCCAAGGTTTCGCCGGTGATCCAGGTGGTGGTGACACTTTTTGCGCCGGTGGTCAGCGCGGTGCGCTGGTTCGTGCGCGGCATCCTGCGCGTCTTTGGCGTGCAGACCGACCCCGACAGCCAGATCCTGGCGGTGCGCGAGGAAATCGCCGGCGCGCTGTATCTGGGCCATTCCGAAGGCGTGGTCGAAAAGGAAGACCGCGACCGCATCCTGGGCGCGCTCGACCTGGGCGAGCGGGCGGTCGAAGAGATCATGCTGCATCGCAGCCATATCGAGATGATCGACGCGGATACCGACCCCGAAGAGCTGCTGCGCCAATGTCTCGACAGCCCGCACACGCGGCTGCCCGTGTTCAAGGACGATCCCGACAACATCGTGGGCGTCGTGCATGCCAAGGATTTGCTGCGCGCCATGCACAAGCTGATGTTCGGGCCGGACGCTTCGGCCAAGGGGTTGGCGGATTTCAACATCCTGGACGTGGCGATGCCGCCCTACTTCATCCCCGACACCACCACCCTGGATGACCAGATGCGGCAATTCCTGCGCCGCCGCACCCATTTCGCGCTGGTGGTCGATGAATACGGCAGCCTTGAAGGCTTGATCACGCTCGAGGACATCCTGGAAGAGATCGTGGGCGAGATCACCGACGAATTCGACCCGGATGGCGATCACCCGATCCAGCGGTCCAAGGACAACCAGTTCCTGATCGACGGTGCGATGACGATCCGCGACCTGAATCGCGCGACCGATTGGAGCCTGCCCGACGACGAGGCCAACACGGTCGCCGGGCTGGTTCTGCACGAGGCGCAGATGATCCCCGAGGTGGGCCAGGTCTTTTCGTTCCACGGCTTTCGGTTCGAGGTGATCGGCCGCGACGGGAACCGCATCACCCGGCTCAAGATCCGGCCGCTTTTGACACGGTGACACGGGCGCTCACATTCGCGTAGGCCCAATTGCCAGATGCGACATTGCAGGCGATCCTTTGACATCATCTGTCAACGGATCGTCACGCCCATGCCCCTGCCCCGCCGCGCCCTTATGGGCCTGATCGCTGCACTGCCCCTTGCCGCCGCCTTGCCCGCACGGGCCGAAACCCCGCGCGTCTTTCAACGCGACGGGCTGGCCCTTGGGGGCACCGACCCTGTCAGCTATTTCAGAGATGGCGGGCCGGTCGCGGGTCTGCCCGCGCACCAGATGACCTGGAATGGCGCCACCTGGCGCTTTGCCAGCGCACAGAACATGGCGGCCTTTGCCGCCGCGCCCGAACGCTATGCCCCGCAATTCGGCGGCTATTGCGCCTATGGGGCGGCCAGCGGCTATGCCGCGCCCACGGTGCCCGAGGCGTGGACGATCCATGACGGCAAGCTGTATCTGAACTATTCCAAGGGCGTGCGCACACGTTGGCTGGGCGATGTACCGGGCCACATAGCGCGGGCGCAGTCAAACTGGCCGGGGATCGTCGACTAGGCGGGCTGGCCGTCCGGCGCGTCGCTGATGCCGGCCTCTTTGATCTGGTCGTAAAGATGCCAGGTGGCGTGGCCCAAAACGGGCAACACCACGAACAGCCCCAGGAACCACGGCACCATCGCCAGCAGCGTCACGATGCCGATAAAGGCGCCCCAGGCCAACATCGGCACCGGGTTGGCCATAACGGTTTGAAAGCTGGTGATCATCGCCGTCACGAAATCGACCTCGCGATCCAGAAGCAGCGGCAGCGAGATCACGGTGATCATGTACAACAGCAGCGCGAAAAGCGCGCCAACCACGGTGCCGACGCCCAGCATCGCCAGCCCCTCGGGGGTCAGGTAGACCTCGTAGGAACTGGAGACATTGGTCATGGTCGAAAAGCCCATGAACAGCGCGAAAATCATGTGCGCGATGAAAAACCAGAACAGGAACATGAACAGAACGATGGCGCAGATCGACGGCAGTTGCCGCTTCGACTGCATCACGATCACGCCGAAAATCTGGTAGATGTCCAATGCGCGGCCCTGCTCCAGCCGGCGGCTGACCTCGTAAAGACCGACGGCAGCGAAAGGCCCCACCAGCGGAAAGCCCACGGCGGCGAAAACCAGCCAGTAACTTTTCCCCGTGGCCCATGTGACCAGCGCGAATACCATCCCCACCAGCACATAGACCAGCGCAAAGACAAAACCGAAAAACGGTGCCCTGCGCAGATCGGCCCAGCCTCGGCGCACGGCCTCGACCAACATTGCAAAGGTCACGCGGCCCAGCGGCGGCACGCCCAGTTGCGGCTCTTGTCCCATGATCTCCTCCGGCCGTCTTGTGCGGCTTTCGGCATATGAGACTGGCAATCGCCGTTCAAATCAAGCGTTAGGACGGCAGCGCGGGAAATTTCCCGGGCCAATCGGTGGCCTGGTGATAGGCCTCGGCCAGTTGCAAAAGGCCCAGATCGTTCCCGTGCCGCCCGAACAGCTGCATGCCACCCGGCAAGGCGTGGTCGCCGAAACCCGCCGGCAGGTTGACGCAAGGCAGGCCGATCAAGCTGACGGGCACCACCACTTCCATCCAGCGGTGGTAGGTGTCCATCGGCGTGTCGTTGATCTGGTGCGGGCGCTCCCACTCGGCGGGGAACGGCCAGACCTGCGCCGACGGCAGCACCAGCGCGTCATACATGTTGAAAAGGGCCGCGGCACGGCGGAACCATTCCGACCGGATCAGCGACAGGCGCTGGATTTCCGTGGCGCCCAGGGCGCGGCCGGTTTCGATCTCCCACACGGCATCGGGTTTCAGGCGCGCGCGCGTGTCCGGGTTCTGATACAGCGGATCAAGCCGCCCGGCATTGGCAAAGGCCCGCAGGCCCACCCAAGACTCCCAGATCTGCGCGGCCTCGATCGGAGGCGCGACGGGTTCGACGATGGCGCCCAGATCCTCGAACACCCGCAGGGCGGTTTCGGTCAGCTCCAGAATGCCCGGCTCCATCGCATAGGCGCCGCCCCAATCGCCCAACCAGCCGATGCGCCGGCCCTTTATGTCGGCGGCGATAGCATCGAGGAACGGCTCGTCCGGCAGGCCAAACGGCTGGCGCGGATCGGGGCCAGCCTGCACCTCGAGCAGCGCGGCCAGATCACGCGGGTTGCGCGCCATCGGTCCGGATGTGGCCAAGGGGTGCAAGAACATCTCACCCAGCGGCTCGCCCGGCACCCGGCCCCAGCTGGGGCGCATCCCGTAGACATTGTTCCAGCCCGCCGGGTTGCGCAGGCTGCCCATCATGTCCGACCCGTCGGCCACCGACAGCATCCGGCAGGCCAGCGCCGCCGCCGCCCCGCCTGACGAGCCACCAGCGCTGCGGCTGTGGTCATAGGGGTTGACCGTGGTGCCGTGCACCGGGTTGAACGTGTGGCTGCCCAGCCCGAATTCGGGCGTGTTGGTCTTGCCGATGAACACCGCGCCCGCCGCGCGCATCCGCATTACCATCAGATCGTCGGTTTCGGCCGGCTTGTCCGGCATCGCGGGCGAGCCGAAAGAAGTGGGAAAGCCCGCGACATTGGCCAGATCCTTGACCGCCATCGGGATACCATGCAGCCAGCCCGCACGCGGGCTGTCATCGGCGGCCTGCGCCGCGGCCAGCAGCGTGTCGGGATCGCCCAGCGAAACAACGGCGTTCACCGTGCCATTGACGGCAGCGATGCGATCCAGCGTCGCCTGCATCAGCTCGACCGCGCTGATATCGCGCCGCGCCAGCATTGCGGATAATTCCAGCGCCGATCTATCGGTCAGTTCCATCCCTATCCCTTTCCCGTTTTGGCCGGGTCACATTTCGCGAAAGCGTTTTTCCTGCCGGTCGGTCCACAGCACCAGCAGATCGAAACCATCTTCGCCCTGTTTTTCCTGCTCGACAACGCCTTCCTCGTGCAGCCAGGCACGCTTGCGCCCATCGGCAAATCCCAGGTGCAGGCGGGTTTCGTGGCGTTCCTGGTCCAGCTGGCGGGCGACCTCGTCCAGAAAGGGCGGCAGCCCCGCGCCGGTCAGGGCGGATACGGCGAAAACGCCCGGCTTGCGGGTGGCGGCGGTTTCCATCGCCTCGGCCTGCGCCGGATCCAGCCGGTCGATCTTGTTCCAAAGCTCGATCTGCGGTGTCGTGTTCTTCACCCCCAGCGAGGCGAGGATTTCAGCCACGTCATTCGCCTGTGCCTCGGATTCGGGGTGGCTGATGTCGCGCACATGCACGATCAGGTCGGCGGCCAACACCTCTTCCAAAGTGGCGCGGAAGGCGGCGACCAGCTCGGTCGGCAGGTCGCTGATGAAACCCACCGTATCCGACAGGATCACCTCGGGGCCGCCCTCGGGCAGCTTGATCGCGCGCATCGTGGGATCGAGCGTGGCGAACAGCATGTCCTTGGCCATCACGTCGGCCCCGGTCAGTCGGTTGAACAGGGTCGATTTGCCCGCGTTGGTATAGCCCACAAGCGCCACGATCGGATAGGGCACCTTGGCGCGCGCTTTGCGGTGCAAATCGCGCGTTTTCACCACCTTGTCGAGCTGCCGGCGCAGGCGCACCAGCTGCTCGTCGATGGCGCGGCGGTCGGCCTCGATCTGGGTTTCGCCGGGGCCGCCGACGAAACCCAGCCCGCCACGCTGGCGCTCCAGGTGGGTCCAGGCCCGCACAAGTCGCGTGCGCTGATAGGCCAGATGCGCCATTTCCACCTGCAACACGCCTTCGCGCGTGGCGGCCCGGTCGGAAAAGATTTCCAGGATCAGCCCGGTGCGATCCAAAAGCTTCACGCCCCAGGCGCGTTCCAGGTTGCGTTGCTGAATGGGCGTCACCGGCCCGTCGACCAAAACCAGTTCGACCTCGTTCGCTTCGAACCGGGCCTTCAGCTCGTCGATCTTGCCGGTGCCGAACAACAGCCCCGCCTGCGGGCGTTGCAGGCGCACGGTTTCCTGGCCCACGACTTGAAGATCAGGCAAGGCATGGGCCAGCGAAACGGCCTCTTCCAACGCCAGCGCCGCGTCGCGCCGATGGCGGTCGGATTTAATATCGGGATGCAGAACCCACGCCCGGGTCGGTCTGCGATCATGCTCCATCAATTGGAGTCGTCACCGTCATAAAGGTTGATCGGCTGCGACGGCATGATCGTCGAGATGGCATGCTTGTAGACAAGCTGGCTTTGGCCATCGCGGCGCAGCAGCACGCAGAAATTGTCGAACCACGTGATCACGCCCTGCAATTTCACACCGTTGATCAGAAAGATCGTCACGGGAATCTTGGTCTTCCGTGTGTGATTCAGAAATGCGTCTTGCAGGTTTTGTTTATCGGAAGCCATCAATTTACCTTTGTTCTTGCCGCTGCCGCGGATCGGCATCGTCCCTGTTCCGGGAAAGTATGTAACGCACAACGCCCGGTTTCCAGCCCCAACTTCAAGCCTTTAACGGGCCGCGTCAAGCACTGCGTCAGCGCCGCCACAAATCGCTGCTGATCAAAGCGATGATCGCCAGCGTTTCCAGCCGTCCCAGCACCATGCCCGCGCACATCACGAATTTTCCCGTCATGCTGAGATCGGCAAGCGCGATGGGGGTTTCCGTTGCCAGCGTGACAAGCGGCCCGGTGGTCGACAAGGCGGCGATCGCCAGTACCAGCGCCTGTTCCAGATCACCCACCACCCAGGCCAGGATCAGCGTGAACACCGTCACCGAAATGGCGAACAGCATAAAGAAGATCCAGGCGATATAGGCCCCTTGCCGCCGCAACCGCCGGCTGCCCGCGCCTGCGCGCCCCACGGACGAGGGATGCACCAGGCGCTCCATTTCGCGCAGGCCTTGCAAATACAGCGCCCAGACCCGCAGCAGCTTGACCCCACCGGCGGTGGTGGCGACGCCGCCGCCGATCATGGCCACGCCCAACAACAGCAGGCCCGGTGTTTCCAGCCCCGACCAATTCTGCGCCGCGGCCCAGTCGGCGCTGGCAAAACCCGTGGTCGTCAGCATCGACAGGATGGTGAAAACACCCCCCCACAGCGCCCGAATTGCGAGAGTCAGGTTCTGTTCCTCGTCGAATTCGTAGGCGCCGCTCCAGTGGCGCAGGAACAGGACAAGGGGAATCACCAGAACCAGCACCAGCCCCAGGCGGAATTCCGCATCGCGCAGAACGCTGACGCGCGCGCCCACCAGCGTGTCGCCGGAAAAGGTGACCCGCGACAGGGCGAACAGCATGAACAAGGCCATCACGATCTCGCCACCCAGGCCCGAGCTGGCCCCTTCAACCCCGCCCACGGGCGAAATACCACTGGTCGCCATCACCGACATCGCGTGGCTGATCGCCACCAGCGGACGGTCGCCGCCCACCAGCAGCAACAGCCACAACGCCAGCGTCAGCCCGGCATAGATCGGCGTCAGGTGCCAGGCGATGCGCAGAATGCGCTTTTGCGGATCGACCTGCCCCATGCCGCCCGCATCGGCCTGACCGGGCTCGCCGCTGGCGGTCACCTCGAACCCGCCCAGCGATAGCGGCGCCAGCACGGCGGCGGCCGCAACCCACATCAGCAGCCCGCCCAGCCACCCCACCATCGCGCGCCACAAGTGCAGGCTGGGCGACAGCCGTTCCGGCGCGAACATCGATGCGCCGGTGGTGGTGAGGCTGGACACCATTTCGAAATAGGCATTGACGAAACTGGTGGTGCGCAGCGCCTCGTGAAAGGGCACGGCCAGTATCGCCGGCAACAGGGTAAAGCCACCAAGCAGGGCCAGCAGGTTCCACATCTCGTCGCGGCGCATCGGTTGGCCGGCGCGGGCCACCGAGATCAGCACGGTCAGCACCAACAGAAGGGTGCCGGAATAGAAAAAGGCGCGGGCCTCGTCCTCGGTATCCAGCACCAGCGCGTGGATCGCGGGCAGATACATCGCCAGCGCGGCGATGCCCATCATCAGCAAAAACAGGGGCTGCTCTTCGATCCGGGCGCGCATCTGTCAGAAAAAGTCGATCGAGACCTGCAACAGCCGCTCGACCTCGGGCACGTCGCTGGTCATCGCGAAGATGGTGATCACGTCGCCCTCGTCGATGCGCAGGCTGCCGGTGGGTTTCATCAATTCCGCCCCCTTTTGCACCATGCCGATCAGAACGCCCTCGGGGAAATCGATCTCGGATACCTTCTGCCCGGCAATAGGCGAGGTCGACAGAACCTCAGCCTCGATCACCTCGGCCTCGGCGTCCCCGATGGAGTAGACGC
>JAASTF010000047.1 GCA_021767525.1 Paracoccaceae bacterium | reverse complement strand
GGGCTGAGTTTCATGTTCCTGGTGGATTTCCTGGCGCTGTTTTGGGTCAGCCGGCTGGGCCGCGAAGACCTGATTGCCGCAGTGGGCTTTGCCGCGACGGTGCAGTTTTTCCTGATCTCGATATCCATCGGCATGATGATCGCCGCCGTGGCGCTGGTCAGCCGCGCGTTGGGGCAGGGCGACCCGGACCGCGCACGGCGCATCGCCACATCGGCCATGATTTACGCGGTGGCCGCGCAGGGGGGCATCGCGTTGACCGTTTATTTTTTGCGCGGTCCGATCCTGGCCTGGTCGGGCGCGGATGGTGCGGTGTTGGACGTGGCGGCGCAGTTCCTGGGCATTTCCGTCCTGTCGCTGCCGCTTATTGCGCTGGGCATGAGCGCGGCCGCGATTCTGCGGGCGGCGGGCGAGGCTTGGCGCGCGATGATGGTCACTACCACGGGCGGGCTGGTGGCGCTGGTGGTCGATCCGGTGCTGATCCTGTGGATGGACCTGGGCGTGCCCGGTGCGGCGATGGCCATCGTGATTTCGCGGCTGGTGATGGCCTTGGCTGGCCTCTACTGGGTGGCCGGCAAGGGGTTGCTGACGCGGCCCGCGGGCCCGGACCTGCGCGAAACCGCCGCGCCATTCCTTGCCATCGCCTTGCCTGCCGTGGCCACGCAGGTGTCGACGCCTTTCGGCAACTGGGTGCTGATCCGCGCGATGGCCGAACATGGCGACAGCGCCGTTGCCGGCCTGGGCGTGGCGGCGCGGCTGCAAATCCTGGGGTTCGGCGGCATCTTTGCCCTGTCGGGCGCCATCGGCGGAATTATCGGCCAGAACCACGGCGCGCAGCTGCCGGAACGTGTGCGCCAGTCTTATATCGACGCGCTGAAATTCTGCGCGGTCTACACCGCCGTTGTCTGGGCGCTGATGGTGGCCTTTGCCGATCCGCTGGCGCGCGCCTTCGGCCTGTCCGGGCTGGCGGCCGAGGTGGTGCATTGGTTTGCCCTGATCGGCGCCGGGTCATTCATGTTCACCGGCGCGCTGTTCGTGGCGAATGCGGCCTTCAACAACCTTGGTCGACCGCTTTGGGCGACGATGGCCAACTGGGCACGCGACGGCGGCATGATGGCACCACTGGCCTTTGGGCTGGGCGCGGTGTTCGCGGCGCCGGGCGTGATCGCGGGCCAGGCGGCGGCCAACATCCTGGCGGGCACGCTGGCGGCCTGGATCGGCTGGCGTTTCGTCAGCGGCGGGCTTGACCGCGCGGCGCGCCCGGCCTAACGCCCAAGGGCACGCAGCAGCCCGAGGATACCACCATGCCCACATTCACCGCCATCACCACCCTGTCGGGGAAAGAGCGCGCCGAGGCGCTGGGCCTGGCGGTGGAAAACCTGGTGCCCGAGCCCACCGGCGTCGGTGTGTTCGAGATCGAGGACGACTCGGGCCTTTGGGAAGTGGCCTGCTATTTCACCGAAACGCCCGACGATACCGGCCTGGCCTTGTTGGCCGCGGCGCATGACGCCAAGCCCTTCGTCATTTCCGAACTTCCCGAAACCGACTGGGTCGCCAAGGTGCGGCGCGAATTGACGCCGGTGGTGGCGGGGCGCTTCTTTGTCTATGGCAGCCACGATGCCGACAAGGTGCCCGACGATTGCGAGCCGCTGCTGATCGAGGCGGCGATGGCCTTCGGGACCGGGCATCACGGCACCACGTTGGGCTGCCTGCGCGCGTTGGACCGGCTGGCCGATGCGGGGTTCCAGGGGCGCAACGTGGTGGATATCGGCTGCGGCACCGCCGTTCTGGCGATGGCGGCCGCGCGCATCTGGCCCGACACGGTTCTGGCCAGCGATATCGACGAGGTGGCCGTCGAAGTGGCCGAGGCCAACGTCAAGGCCAACGGGCTGGACGGCCGGGTGCGCTGCCTTGAGGCCACGGGTTTCGACCACCCCGACCTGCACGCGGCTGCGCCTTTCGATCTGGTGTTCGCCAATATCCTGAAGGGGCCGTTGATCGCGCTGGCGCCGGACGTTTCCGCACATATCCAAAAGGATGGGAAAGTGATTCTTTCGGGGATTCTGAACGAGCAAGCGGATGGGATTGTCGACGTTTATTCACGGGTTGGCATCAATCTGACCCACCGGGAAGAGATTGGTGAATGGACCACCCTGACACTGACGAAAAGCAGCTAATCAACGCCTAAATTAAGGTGCATTTTAGACCCGTGCCCCATTTCTGCCACAATTCGGCGGCATAAATAATTTCAACGCTGGTGGGGGCCAGTAACGGAGTTTGAGATGGTCAATGCTGCCACTGACTTTCACAAGCGCATGAAGCGTATCAACAAACAACACGCCCGGCTTGAGCATGGGTATGTCTCGATCGTGGGCCGCGACGGCCTGATCATCACGAAACCCAAGCGCAAATCCGGCGGCTTTCCGCTGCGGGTGCTGACGATCCTGGCGCTGTGCTTTTTCGGCTTCAAGATCCTGTTGCTCAGCCAGCTTGGCCCCGAGGGCTATGCCGAGCGTGTCGAGCTGCTGCAGAAAGGCACGCTGATCGAACAGGGTGGGGCGTTCCTGCTCCAGGCCGATCCGATCTCGACCTCGATCGCCGAAGGTTTGAAGAAACTGACCCTCTGATCTCTCAACAAGGGTTGCCCCCGCTCAGGTTCACCGGCAGCGAAACACCGGGGGCACAGAAAAAAGGCCGCACCATTTCGGTGCGGCCTTTGCTTATTTGCGGTCTGCGTGTGTCGCGTTGCGCTTAGCCGCGCGCCACGTCGTCGATGTCGCCGCGGCACAGGCCAATATCATCCAACTCGCGGTCGGTCAGCTTGCTCAGCGCGTTGCGGGTCACGCGGGCGTCGTTCCATTCGGCAACGGCGGAAAGGATGCGGGCAAACAGGTTGGCGCGGCGGGGCGCGGTGCCGAAAGCGGCGGGGCGGTGGGCGTCGAAAACTGCCATTTTCGTGGTCCTTGTGATCAAGATTTGTGCGGGTTGAAAACCCTGTGTTCTGACGCCGCAAATAGGCGCGCCATTTCGCCCGCGCAAGCGGTGATTTTTGCATAGGAGTCATGCGCGGCGCGCATGTGTCGAAATCATGTGCAAAGCCTTAAAAACAAGGCGATAATCCACGTGAGCCGTGTCGTTTTCCGGCGCGCAAGCGGCGCATTTCGCGACCCCGTGACGCTGCAGTGCAGCAAGGTGTCGTTTTTCGGCCGCGGCGCTTTCGGCTTGGCGTTTGTTCGCGTTTCGTGCTACTGCGTCAGAAAAGCAACAATATGCAGGGCAGTGATGAGGATTTTAGGCATCGACCCCGGCCTGCGGAACCTGGGCTGGGGCGTGATCGAGGCGCAGGGCAGCCGACTCAGGCATGTTGCGAACGGTATCCTGCATTCCGAAGGCACCGATCTGGCGCAGCGGCTGCTTTCGCTGCACGGGCAGTTGACCGATATCCTGCACCAGCACGCCCCCGATACGGCGGCGGTGGAGCATACCTTCGTCAACAAGGACGGCGCCGGCACGCTAAAGCTGGGCCAAGCGCGCGCCATCGCCCTTTTGGTGCCCGCGCAGTTCGGGCTTGCGGTGGGGGAATATGCCCCCAACGCGGTGAAAAAGACCGTCGTTGGCGTGGGTCACGCACAAAAGGGCCAGGTGGAGCACATGGTCGCCATGCAACTGCCCGGGGTAAAGATCGCCGGGCCGGATGCGGCCGACGCGCTGGCGGTGGCGATCTGCCACGCCTACCAGGGCGCCGCCAGCACCCGCTTGGCCGCCGCGGTACAAAGGGCCAGCGCATGATCGGCAAGATCGCGGGCCGCATCGATTACCGCGCCGAAGATCATGTTCTGATCGACGTGGGCGGCGTGGGATACCTGGTCTATTGCTCGGAGCGCACGCTGGCGGCGCTGCCTGGCCCGGGCCAGGCCGCGGCGCTGTATACCGACCTGCTGGTGCGCGAGGATATCCTGCAGCTTTTTGGCTTCGTCACGCTGGTGGAAAAGGAATGGCACCGCCTGTTGATGAGCGTGCAGGGCATCGGGGCCAAAGCGTCGCTGGCGATCCTGGGCACGTTGGGCCCCGAGGGCGTCAGCCGCGCCATTGCACTGGGCGATTGGAACGCGGTCAAGGCCGCCAAGGGGATCGGCCCCAAGACCGCGCAACGCGTCGTGAACGAGTTGAAGGACAAGGCGCCGGGCATCATGGCGCTGGGGGCTGGCATGGCGGCGGCCGAGGGTGAGGCACCGGCCGAGCTGATCGAGGGCGCCACGCCCGTGGCGCCCCCCGTAACACCGCCCAAGAGCAACGCGAACGCCCAGTCCGAGGCGCTATCCGCGCTGTCGAACCTGGGCTACGCGCCGGGCGAGGCCGCCAGTGCGGTCGCGCAAGCCGCGGGCGATGATCCAGAGGCCGGCACGCCTGCGCTGATCCGTGCGGCGTTGAAACTGCTGGCACCGAAAGGGTAGGGGGTATGCGCATGCCTTGCCCCCACCCGCGCCGTGAAAGGCCCCGCGCATGACCGGCCCCGATCCCACCCTGCGCCCTGATCCCTTGCCCGAGGATGGCGACCGCGCCCTGCGCCCGCAGGCGCTGGACGAGTTCATCGGCCAGGCCGAGGCACGCGCCAACCTGCGCGTTTTCATCCAATCCGCCCGGCAGCGTGGCGAGGCGATGGACCACACGCTGTTTCACGGGCCCCCCGGGCTGGGCAAGACCACGCTGGCGCAGATCATGGCCAAGGAGCTGGGCGTCAATTTCCGCATGACATCCGGCCCGGTTCTGGCCAAGGCCGGCGATCTGGCCGCGATCCTGACGAATCTCGAGGCACGCGATGTCCTGTTCATCGACGAAATCCACCGGCTGAACCCCGCGGTCGAAGAGGTGCTGTATCCCGCGCTGGAAGACTTCGAGCTCGACCTGGTGATCGGCGAAGGCCCCGCCGCGCGCACCGTGCGGATCGAACTGCAGCCCTTTACCCTGGTCGGCGCCACCACCCGGATGGGGCTGCTGACCACGCCGCTGCGCGACCGCTTCGGCATCCCCACGCGGCTGAATTTCTACACTCGCGACGAGCTGAACGAGATCGTCACCCGCAACGCCCGCCTGATGGGCGCGCCCGCCACGCCCGAGGGCGCGATGGAGATCGCCCGCCGCTCGCGCGGGACGCCGCGCATCGCCGGGCGGCTTTTGCGCCGCGTCGTCGACTTTGCCGTGGTCGAGGGCGAGGGCCGCGTGACCAAGGACATCGCCGATCACGCCCTGACCCGCCTGGGCGTCGACGATCTGGGCCTCGATGGCGCCGACCGGCGGTATCTGCGCCTGATCGCCGAGAATTACGCCGGCGGCCCCGTGGGCATCGAAACCCTGTCCGCCGCCCTGTCCGAAAGCCGCGACAGCCTGGAAGAGGTGATCGAACCCTTCCTGTTGCAGCAGGGCCTGATCCAGCGCACCCCGCGCGGCCGAATGCTGGCGCAAAAGGGCTGGACGCATCTGGGCCTTGCCGCACCAAAGGCGCCGGGGCAGGGCGATCTGTTCGGCAAGTAGGCCCGCCTTGCACCTGCCCCGCGTGCCGCGTTAAGCCTCGGCCGATACGCGACGGAGGACACATGACAGACCCCACCACCCTTGGCCCCGAGGACGTGACGCGCCTTTTCACCCGTGCCGACGGGCAGTTCCTGTTCGCCCGCTGGGGTCGTCCCATCGCGCCGGTGGTCTTCGGTGTCGAAGAGGAAACGCTAGGCGTGGTCAAGGGCGCGCTCGAGGCCGTGGCAGCGCTTTCGGGCCACAAGCTGGCCGAGACAGACCCGGAACTGGGCGCCAACATGATGGTCTTCTTCTTCCGCGACTGGGACGAACTGCCCGCCGTCCCAAATCTCGACCGGCTGATCCCCGACCTTGGCCCGCTGGTCGCGCGGCTGAAATCGGTGGACGCCAACCAATACCGCATCTTCCGTTTTGACGAGGATGGCGGGATCAAGGCGGCTTTTGTCTTTGTGCGCATGGATGACGCGCTGTCGCAACTTTCGGCCGATGTGCTGGCGCTGTCCCAGGTGGTGCAGACCTTCCTTCTGTGGTCCGACACCGCCTTCACCGACCGCTCGCCCCTGGCGGTGTTGCAGGATCGCACGATCCTGCGCCCTGATATCGCGGCACTGTTGCGCGCGGCCTATGACCCGGTCCTGCCGGTGGCGTCCAGCGATCCGTCGCACGCGCTGCGCCTGGCCGCGCGGATGACCCAGGCCGCGCCGCCCAGCTGATGCGCGCCTTTATCGGCCTTGGCCCGCCCGACACCGTGCGCGACGCGCTGGATGGGCTGCAATCCGATCTGCGCGTGGGCCGCCTGGTCGACCCGGAAAACCTGCACCTGACGCTGGCCTTTCTGGGCGAGGTCGATCTGCCCACGCTCGAGGCGCTGCATCTCGACCTGCAACAGATCACCTTCGCCCCGTTCGATCTGCGCCTCGCGGGGTTGGAGCTGTTCGGCGGCGCGCGCCCCCGCGTGCTGTCGATCCGCGGGCAGGCCGGCCCGCCACTGCGCGCCTTGCGCGCCAAGCTGCACAGCACCGCGCGCGGCGCGGGGATCGATCTGCCGCGCGCACGGTTCCGCCCGCATGTGACGCTGGCACGCTTTCGCCGCGACATGCCCCCGGACGATACGGCAAAGCTGGGGCGCTTCCTCTCGGCCCATGCCGATGTGGCGTTGCCCGCCTTTCCGGTCGAAGCATTCACCCTCTACCGCTCGCACCTCTCGCCCGACGGCGCGACATACGAGCCGCTTGCGGACTATCCCGTCCCGGCCTAGCGTGCGGGCATGAGCGACGCACCCAAGATCCACAGCCTGCCGATCCGTGTCTATTACGAAGACACCGACATGGCCGGCATCGTCTATTACGCCAATTATCTGCGCTACATCGAACGCGGCCGCAGCGAATGGGTCCGCGCGGTCGGGCTGGATCAGAACAAGATGAAAGACGAGGATGGCATCGTCTACGCCGTCCGCCGGATCGAGGCCGATTACCTCGCACCCGCCCGGCTCGATGACGAGCTGACGGTGCTGACCTGGGTGCAGGAACGCCGCCCCGCCCGCATGATCATGGGTCAAGAGGTGCGCCGCGGCGACAAAGTTCTGTTCAAGGCATTGGTCACCGTCATCTGCATGACGCTCGACGGCCGCCCGGTCCGCATGCCCGCCTATGCGGACGACTGACAGATCCTCTTCATCTTGCCAGGTAAACTCCGGGGGGTGAATTGGGCCGCAGGCCCAAGAGGGGGGCAGCGCCCCCCTGACCCCGGCGACGCGCCGAAGGCGCGGCGCAATCACTCAACCGGCGCGGCCCGCGTCGCGCGCGCCGCATAGCATCCGCGCGCCGCGAAATGGATGTGGATGTATGTCACCTCGGCGTCCTTAAACATCGCGTGCAATGCGGCGTCCAACGCGGTGCCGTCCACCAGCCGCGCCGCGCGCATCATCGCCGCCCCGTTGAATCCGCGCAGCGCCAGCGTTCGGCTGCGCAGCATGTCCGGCACCTCGCCCGGCGCGGGCCGCGCCCGCGCAGCGCCTTCGCGCACATAGATCGCATGGCGCGCTGCGTAGGGCGAGGCCGCGTCAGGATGCGCGTGGTTCACCAGGGCCAGCCGCTCGCCCGCGCGGGCGTCTCGCAGGCTGACCCGGCAGGGAAAGCCCGGCGCGCAATCGGCGGTCACGGCGCGCGCATTCGCGCATAACGCGCGCGTGTGTCGCAGTCAAAAAGCGGGGCGAAGGGGGCATAGGGCAGGGCGTGTATCTGAAACGGCATGGCGGGATCTTCCTTTGGATCGGGTGGTCCCACAGCCTGCGCCCTGATAACCCCACCGCGCGACCCGGTTCTTGCGCAAAGCCACAGGCGGGTTTCCGCGTAAATGCCCGCTGGCGCAACCGTGATGCAGTTCCTGTTGGCTTTCCCCTTACCCATAAGGTAGTTTACCGGCAAAAGGCCCGAAAAACCGGGGCCACAACAACGAGCAGGCAGAATGGAAGCAGAAACTCTTGCAGCCGCACAGGGGATGGAATTCTCCATGTGGGGGCTCTTCGCGCAAAGCACCCTGACCGTCAAACTGGTGATGATCGCCCTGATCCTGGCGTCGTTCTGGTCTTGGTCCATCATCGTTCAAAAGTTGATCAGCTATCGCAAGGCCCGCGCCGAGGCGGCGGTGTTTGATCGCGCCTTTTGGTCGGGTGAGCCGCTGGACGAGCTGTTCGACCAGATCGGCGCCGACCCTGCGGGCCGCTCGCAGCGGGTCTTTGCGGCCGGAATGATCGAATGGCGCCGCAGCCACCGCCAGGATGGCGGGCTGATCGCGGGTGCACAGGCCCGGATCGACCGCAGCATGGATGTGGCCATCGCCAAGGAAGCCGAGGAATTGCAAAGCGGCCTGTCAGTGCTGGCCACGGTCGGGTCGGTCACGCCTTTTGTGGGCCTGTTCGGCACGGTCTGGGGCATCATGCACAGCTTTATCGGCATCGCCGAGCAGCAGAACACCAACCTCGCCGTCGTGGCCCCGGGCATCGCCGAGGCGCTTCTTGCAACCGCGTTGGGCCTTCTTGCGGCCATCCCGGCCGTCATCTTCTACAACAAGCTGAGCGCGGACAGCGATCGCATCGTCGGCGGCTACGAGGCCTTTGCCGACGAGTTTTCCACCATCCTCAGCCGTCAGCTGGATTCCTGAGCCATGGGCGCAGGCGTGATCCAGAAACAGGGCGGCGGCGGTCGGCGCGGACGGCGCCGGGGCGGGCGGGCCCGCCCGATGGCCGAAATCAACGTCACGCCCTTTGTCGACGTGATGCTGGTGCTGCTAATCATCTTCATGGTCGCCGCGCCGCTGATGACCGTGGGCGTGCCGGTCGAACTGCCCAAGACCGCCGCCAACGCTCTGCCGGGCGAACAGGAAGAGCCGCTTGCCATCACCATCACCGCCGAAGGCCAGGTGATGATCCAGACAACCGAGGTCGCCCGCGACGAGCTGGTAAACCGCCTGCGCGCCATTGCCGCCGAACGCGCCAGCGACCGGGTTTTCGTGCGCGCGGATGGCAACGTGCCCTACGCGGCCGTGGTGCAGGTGATGGGCGCGCTGAACCGCGCCGGGTTCGACAATATCGGCCTGGTGACCGACACGGGCGGCCCCGCGCTTGACGGGCAGGAGAACTGAGGCCCGCAATGCATGTGGGGCACATCATATCCGGCGCGGGCCATATCGGCCTGATCGGCTGGATTCTGTTCGGCGGGGCCTTCGCACCCGCGCCCGAGCCGTTCGAGGTGACCGAAGTGGCGATGATCTCGGGTGCTGAATTCGATGCCCTGATGACGGGCACCGAACCGCCGGACACCGCCACCGACGTGGCGCTGCCCAACCCGCCCGAAACCGACGAGGCGCCGGCACCCGCGCCGGTGCGGCCCGCGCCGCGCCCCACGCCGCCCGCCCCCGAGGCGGCAGAGGCCCCGCCGCCCGAGGCCGCGCCAACGCCGCCCGAACCGGCGCTCGCCGACCCGGCCGAGGTGCAGGACGAAGTGACCGAGATCGCCCCGCCGCCACAGGAACAGGCGGTGATCGCGCCCGAGATCGCAGACAGCCCGGTGCCGCGCCCCGCGCCGCGCGTGGCGCCCGAACCCGTCGCCCCGCCGCCGCCCGACGCGCAGGTGGATGACGTGGTGCGCGAAGAGGCCACGCCGCAAGACAACGCCGACACGCCCCGCGAAGAACAAGACGCCACCGCGCCGGAAGAGGCCACAACCGAGATTGTGACCGAAGCCGAGGAGGCGCCCGCCGCCGCCCCGGTCCGCTCGGTCCGTCCCAAGGCGCGGCCCAATCGCCCCGCGCCACAGCCCGAGCGCACCGAAACCGCCGAGGCGCCCGCCACCGACAGCACCCAAAGCGCGGTGGAAAACGCGCTGGCCGAGGCGCTGGGCGGGCAAGACGCGCAAGGCACATCCACCGCACCCACCGGCCCGCCGATGACCGCGGGCGAACGCGACGCGCTGCGCGTGGGCGTGCAGCGCTGCTGGAACGTCGGCTCGCTGTCGTCGGACGCGCTGCGCACCACGGTGGTGGTATCGGTGCAGATGAACGAAGACGGCACTCCGATCACCGGCTCGATCCGGTTGGTTGGCCAGTCGGGCGGCAGCGACGCCTCGGCCCGGCAGGCCTTCGACACCGCGCGCCGCGCGATCATCCGCTGCGGCGTCGATGGCTACGACCTGCCGCGTGAGAAGTACGGCCAGTGGCAAGAGATCGAAATGACCTTCGATCCCTCGAATATGAGGATCAAGTGATGGTGCGTCTGAAAGCGTTTTCTTTGGCTTTCGCCTTCGCTGCAAGCACAGTGGCAGCACAGGAAGCGGACGGAGAAATGGCTATCATCTTGCCTAGTGGTAGCTACCAGGTGCTTGGTGGCCAGGTAGAGCACGGCCCTGATGGCGTAGTCCTAAAAGGGGCCACTATTCGAATACCGCTTGGATACGTGGTCACGCTACCAAATGGGGCTTCGGCGGCAGTCCCAAATATTCAAGAGGATGCTGAGCCGCCCTTGACCTCGAGCGAGAGAGCGGCCATGGCGCTGTCGGTCCAACGTTGTTGGAATGTAGGCGAATTGTCGAGCGATGCATTGCGCGTTGCGGTTGCGGTTTCCATTGAAATGAACCGCGATGCGACTCCGGTGGCAGATTCAATCCGCCTGGTTCGCCATTCGGGAGAGTCCGAGCTTCTAGCCCGGCAGGCCTTCGACACCGCGCGCCGGGCGATCATCCGCTGCGGCGTCAACGGCTTTGACCTGCCGGCCGAGAAATACGGCCAATGGCGCGAGATCGAAATGACCTTCGATCCCAGCAACATGAGGATCAAGTGATGCGATACGCGATACGCCCCTGCCGCGCGAATACGCCGATTTTCGCCCATGCGCCCGGCGCTGCGATTGAATCCCGGCCCAATCCGAAGAAAATGAGGTCCCTATGATGGTGCGTTTCCTGACCCTTCTTGCGGCGCTGTGGCTGATGGCGCTTCCCGTGCAGGCCCAGAACGGTCCGCTTCGGATCACGATCGACGAGGGCGTGATCGAACCCTTGCCCTTTGCGGTGCCCGATTTCGTGGCCGAAAGCGCCGCGGCCCAGCAAATGGCGCAACAAATCGCCCGCGTCGTGGCCGCCGACCTGACCGGCACGGGCCTGTTTCGCGAAATCCCGCAAGATGCCTTCATCAGCCAGATCACAAGCTTCAACAGCCCCGTGCAGTTCGCCGATTGGCGCGCGATCAACGCGCAGGCCCTGATCGCCGGGGCCGTCAGCATGGAGGGCGATGGCCGCGTGTCGGTCAAGTTTCGGCTGTATGACGTCTTCGCCGGGCAGGAAATGGGCGCGGGCCTGCAATTCGACGGAACCGAGCAGGGCTGGCGCCGGATCGCGCACAAGGTGGCCGATGCCGTCTATAGCCGCATCACCGGCGAGGCGCCCTATTTCGACAGCCGCGTGGTCTTCGTGGCCGAAAGCGGCCCCAAGGGCGAGCGGCAGAAACGGCTTGCCGTGATGGATTACGATGGCGCCAACGTGCAATACCTGACCGACAGCAGGTCCATCGTGCTGGCGCCGCGCTTTTCGCCCTCGGGCGACCGCATTCTTTATACCAGCTATGAAACCGGGTTTCCGCGCATTCACGTGCTGGACGTGGCCAGCGTGGGGCGCCGCGTGCTGGAAAACCAACCCGGCACCATGAGCTTTAGCCCCCGTTTCTCGCCCGATGGACAGACGGTGATCTATTCGCTGACCCAGGGCGGCAACACCGATATCTACCGGATGCCCATTGCCGGTGGCGCGCCGCAGCGGCTGACCAGCGCGCCGTCGATCGAAACCGCCCCAAGTTTCAGCCCCGATGGCAGCCAGATCGTGTTCGAATCCGACCGCTCGGGCAACCAGCAGCTATATATCATGCCGGCGTCAGGCGGCGAGCCGCGTCGGATCAGCTTTGGCCCTGGCCGTTACGGCACCCCGGTCTGGAGCCCGCGCGGCGACCTGATCGCCTTTACCAAGCAATCCAAGGGGCGGTTCCATATCGGCGTCATGCGCACCGATGGCAGCGAAGAGCGGTTGCTGACGGCCTCGTTCCTCGACGAGGGTCCCACATGGGCGCCCAATGGCCGGGTCATCATGTTCACCCGCGAAACCCAAGGGGCGGGCGGGCAATCCTCGCTTTACTCGGTCGATATCACGGGTCGCAACCTGAAACGGGTGCGCACGGAAACCGGCGCCAGCGATCCGTCGTGGTCGCCCTTGCAGAACTAGGGGCGCATGGGGCGTGGCGATTCCATTAACCTTTGGCCTGTGCTAACAATGCGGCAGGCAAGACAGACGAACAACGACAACACAGGCGGAATGAGATCATGAAAATTCTTGCAAGGGCAGTGATGCTGACCTCGGTGCTGGCCCTGGCGGCCTGCACCAACCCCGACCGCTTTGGCAGCGGTAATGACGTGAACCTGGGCGCGAATACGGGCGCGGGCGCGATCGTGCCGGGCTCGGCCAACGATCCGGCCTCGCCAGCATATTTCCAGCAGACCGTGGGCGACCGCGTTCTGTTCGCCGTCGACCAGTCGACCCTGACGCCCGAGGCGCGCACGGTGCTGGACGGGCAGGCCAACTGGCTGATGCAGAATTCTGATTATACCGCCGTGATCGAAGGCCATGCCGACGAACAGGGCACGCGCGAATACAACCTGGCCCTTGGTGCGCGTCGCGCCAACGCGGTTCAGGAATACCTGGTGTCGAAGGGCGTGGCCGGCAGCCGGCTGCGCGTGGTCAGTTACGGCAAGGAACGCCCGATCGAGCTGTGCTCGGACGAGGCCTGTTATGCCAAGAACCGCCGCGCGGTGACGGTGCTGGCCGCCGGGCTGTCCAGCTAGGCCGGGTTTGGTGACGAAAGGGGTGGGTGCGATGCGCAAGGTTTTGATGGCGGGCGTGGCGGCTGCGATGCTTTTGCCCGGTGGCATGGCGACGGCGCAGGACGCCGAAACGCTGGCCGATATCCGGCAAGAGCTGACGGTCGTTTTCGTCGAGATCCAAAAGCTGCGGCGCGAGCTGTCGACCACGGGCGCGCCGGGCGGCGTAGGGCAGGGCGGATCGGCCCTGCAGCGCATCGACGCCATCGAGGCCGAGTTGCAGCGCCTCACCTCGAAAACCGAAGAGCTGGAGTTTCGCATCAACAGCGTCGTGACCGATGGCACCAACCGCATAGGCGACCTTGAATTCCGCCTGTGCGAGCTGGAACCCGACTGCGATATCGGCCAGCTGGGCGATACCCCTACGCTGGGTGGGGTCGAGGTTGAAACCGCGCCCGGCCCGGCGGCGCCGCCGCAGCAGGACAACGCGGGCGGTGGCGATGGCCCGCAGATGGCGATGGGCGAGCAGGCCGATTTCGACCGGGCCAAGGCCGCGTTCGACCAGGGCAATTTCGCCGAGGCCGCACAGGCCTTTGCCAACTTCACCGAAACCTACCCGGGCGGCCCGTTAAGCGCACAGGCGCATTTCCACCGGGGCGAGGCGCTGGCCCAGCAGGGCGAGAACACGACCGCCGCGCGCGCCTATCTCGAGGCGTTCAGCAGCGATCAGGATGGTCCCATCGCCCCCCGCGCGCTGCTGCGGCTGGGCGAAAAGCTGGGCGATCTGGGCCAAACCCAAGAGGCCTGCGTGACCCTGGCCGAGGTGGGCGCACGGTTTCCGCAATCCGAGGCGGTGATGATGGCCGAACAGGCCCGGGCCCGCCTGAGCTGTCCGTGACAAGCGTGGCATCGCGCATCGGTGCCCGGATTTCGGGGCTGGTGACTGGCGATCGGATGACGGGGCTTGGCGTGGCCGTTTCGGGCGGCGGTGATTCCCTTGCATTGATGATAAGCGCGGCACAATGGGCCAGGGACGGCGGGATTCCGCTGCGCGCCGTGACCATCGATCACGGCTTGCGCCCCGAAAGCGCAGAGGAGGCACGCGGTGTGGCCGGTATCGCCGCGGCCCGTGGCATTGCCCATGACATCGTGGCGTGGGGCCGCTGGAGCGGGCAGGGAAATCTGCAGGACAGCGCTCGCCGGGCCCGGTTTGCCTTGATCGCCGACTGGGCGGCCCGGAACGGGCTCAGCCATGTCGCGATGGGGCATACGGCGGATGACCAGGCCGAAACCGTGCTGATGCGCCTGGCGCGCGGGGCGGGTGCCGACGGGCTGGCGGCGATCCCGCCGCGCCGCAGCGTCGACGGCGTCACCTTTCTGCGCCCGCTTCTGGATATCTCGCGCGCCGAACTGCGCGAGTGGCTGACCGCGCAGGGCCAGGATTGGGTTGACGATCCGTCGAACGATGACACCCGGTTCGACCGCATCAAGGCGCGTCGCGCGCTTGAAGTGCTGGGGCCGATGGGGCTGGATCGCGATGCCTTGCTGACCGTGGCCGAAAACATGGCCGAGGCGCGCAAGGCCCTGAAATGGTTCACCTACCTGGCGGCGCGTGACATCGCCCATACACAGGCTGGCGATGTGGTGATTGCGCGCGGC
The DNA here is from genome assembly GCA_021767525.1 of Paracoccaceae bacterium. GTDB lineage: Bacteria > Pseudomonadota > Alphaproteobacteria > Rhodobacterales > Rhodobacteraceae > Lutimaribacter. The sequence goes on along the minus strand of JAASTF010000047.1, from coordinate 473 downwards.
GGGTTTCGCAGCCTGCCGCAAGACATCCAGCGCCGCCTGCTGGCGCAGGCGCTATGCTGGATCAGCGGGGCGGAATATCCACCGCGCCGCAAGCCGCTGTTGGACATGGTCGAGGCCGCGCTGGCGGGGCGCGGGATGACACTGCATGGGTGCCAGTTGCTGCCTGGCAACCGTGACGAGCCGATCCGCCTGACCCGCGAATACAACGCCGTCGCGCGGTTGCGAGGGAATTGCGAACTACCCTGGGACGGGCGCTGGCGCTTTGTCGGACCGGCCTCGCAAACGCCTCTGACGGTGGCGGCCCTTGGAGAAGCGGGGCTGGAGCAATGCCCCGACTGGCGGGGCAGCGGCTTGCCCTATGCCTCGATGCTGGCTTGCCCGGCGCTGTGGCATGGCGACGCGGTGGTGGCCGCGCCGCTGGCAGGGCGCGCCGAAGGCTGGCGGCAAGTTCTGGCCCGAAACGAAGAAGACTT
>JAASTF010000324.1 GCA_021767525.1 Paracoccaceae bacterium | reverse complement strand
GGCCTCACCCAGCAGCATCTTGTTATGCGGCTCGCCCGACGGGATCATGGGGAAGCAGTTTTCGTGCTTCTCCACGAGGCAGTCAAAGATCACCGGACCGTCATAGTCGAGCATCTCCATGATCGCGTCATCGAGGTCCGCCGGATCCTTGCAGATGATGCCCTTTGCGCCAAAGGCTTCGGCGAGCTTGACGAAATCGGGCAGCGCTTCGGACCAGCTGTGCGAATAGCGTTCGCCATGCAGCAATTCCTGCCACTGGCGCACCATGCCCAGCCGTTCGTTGTTCAGGATGAACTGCTTGACCGGCAGGCGGAACTGCACCGCGGTGCCCATTTCCTGCATGTTCATAAGCCAGCTGGCCTCGCCCGCGACGTTGATGACCAGCGCGTCTGGATGCGCCATCTGCACCCCGATCGACGCCGGAAAGCCATAGCCCATCGTGCCCAAGCCACCGCTGGTCATCCAGCGGTTCGGGTCTTCAAAGCCCATGTATTGCGCGGCCCACATCTGGTGCTGGCCCACCTCGGTGCAGATATAGCGGTCATGCCCCTTGGTCAGCTCTTCCAGGCGTTGCAGCGCGTATTGCGGCTTGATCGTCGGGCCGTCCTGCTTGAACGACAGGCAGTCGACCTTGCGCCACTCGTCGATCTGTTTCCACCACTTGGCCAGCGCTTCCTTGTTGGTCTTGCGCCCGCGCGCTTTCCAGACCTTCAGCAGGTCCTCCAGCACGTGGCCCACATCGCCAACAATCGGAATATCAACCCGGATCACCTTGTTGATCGAGCTGGGGTCGATATCGATATGCGCCTTTTTGGAATGCGGGCTGAACGCGTCGATGCGCCCGGTGATCCGGTCGTCGAACCGCGCACCGATATTGATCATCAGGTCGCAGTCATGCATCGCCATGTTGGCCTCGTAAAGGCCGTGCATCCCCAGCATCCCCAGCCACTTGTCGCCCGAGGCCGGATAGGCGCCCAGGCCCATCAGGGTCGAGGTGATCGGGAAGCCCGTGGCCTCGACCAGCTCGCGCAGCAGCTGGCTTGCGCCGGGGCCCGAGTTGATGACACCGCCGCCGGTGTAAAAGATCGGGCGCTTGGCGGTTTCCAGCGCCTCGGCCAGCTCGGTGATGGCGTCCATGTCGCCCTTGACGCGGGGCGCGTAATGGCCGGTATCCACCTGTTTCGGCGGGGTGTAGGTCGCGCTGGCGAACTGCACGTCCTTGGGAATGTCGACCAGCACCGGGCCGGGGCGGCCCGAGGTGGCGACGTGGAACGCCTCGTGCAGGACGTGGGGCAGGTTCTCGGTATCTTTCACCAACCAGTTATGCTTGGTGCACGACCGCGTGATGCCAACCGTGTCGGCCTCTTGGAACGCGTCCGAGCCGATCATGAAAGTCGGCACCTGGCCGGTCAGAACGACGATCGGGATCGAATCCATCAGCGCATCGGTCAGGCCGGTCACCGCGTTGGTGGCCCCGGGCCCCGAGGTCACAAGGCATACGCCTGGCTTGCCGGTCGAACGGGCATAGCCTTCGGCCGCGTGCACCGCGCCCTGTTCGTGGCGCACCAGGATGTGCTGGATGCCGTTTTGCTGAAAGATCTCGTCATAGATCGGTAGCACGGCACCGCCGGGATATCCGAATACGACGTCCACGCCCTGGTCCTTGAGGGCCTGAACAACCATTTTCGCTCCGGTCATCTGACGTGTCATGTGCTTGCTCCGTCTATCAACGTCATGTCATGCGCAAAGAAAAGCCCCCGAGGATCAGTCGGGGGCGCATCGGGGTCCGTTATGGTGTCCGTTACCGGCCCATGCGCCATGTTTCCAGCAGGATTACTACGAGAGTCATCGGGTCGTCTCCTTCACGTGCGCACGGTTCTAAGGGGGGCTGCGGGGGGCGTCAACAACCGATTGCGTGAATGAAATGTCCCGAGGCGGGTTTTTTGCGAAGTTTTGTTGCGCAAACCGCGCCTGACGCGTCAGAAGGCGGACTTGTGCGCCAGTTGCGGCGATTTGTCCAAGGGCCGCAAGCAGGGGGCTCAGCTCTTGGCGGGGCGCGCACCGGGCAGCGAGATATTGGCAACCTGTTCGGCGATCGGGTCGGTGTTCAGCGGGTGCAGTTCCGACGAGTAGTCGGCCGGGTCGCGCATACGCTCCCAGCGGTTGCCGACATACAGCTCGACCCCGCTGAATTTCGCCTTGTAGCCCATTTTGGGGCTGCCCGGCACCCAATAGCCCAGGTAGACAAAGGGCAGGCCGGCCTCGCGTGCGATCTCGATATGGTCGAGGATGATGTAGGTGCCCAGCGATGCCTTGGTGCGATCCGGGTCATAGAAGGAATAGACCAGGCTGACCCCGTCATCCAGTACATCGGTCAGGCAAACCGCGGCCAACGCATCGGTTTCGGCGTCGGTATATTCCACGACCCGGGTGCGGATCGGTGTTTCCTCGATCATCGCGGCGAATTCGAACACGTCCATATCCGCCATGCCGCCATCGGCGTGGCGGCTGTCGAGGTAGCGGCGGAACAGGTCGTATTGCTCTTCGGTGGCCCAGGGCGAGGTCGCCTTGCGCGTCAGCCCTGCATTGCGCCGCGCGGTGCGCTTTTGGCTTTTCGATGGCGTGAAATCGGCCACGCGGATACGCGCCGACATGCAGGCCGCGCAATCGGCGCATGATGGGCGATAAAGCACGTTTTGCGAGCGGCGAAACCCTTGTTTGGAAAGGGTGTCGTTCAACCGTTCCGCCCCGTCGCCCTGCAACGCGGTGAACAGTTTGCGTTCCATCCGCCCGTCAAGATACGGGCAAGGCTGTGGGGCCGTCACATAGAACTGCGGCGCTATGGGAAGGGTGTGGCGCATGAAACCTGTCGACTATCCTGTTGGATAGGAGCCTATCCGACTGATTTCGATCCGCCAAGGGGGTCCGCGCGCGCAAGGTTAGCGCGCGGCGCGACGGTTCAGCGCGGCGGTGCCCAGAACCTTGTCGGTCAGCCCCTGGCCGCGCGGGTCGGTCAGCATCAGTACGATCGACACCAGCTGCGCCAGGAAAACCCCCATCGAGGCGTAAAAGCCCAGCGTATGCAGGACGGCCATCACCAGGTCGAAGGGGCGGCCGTCATGGGTGCGAAACTCGATCGCCATCAACCACATGCCCAGGGTGGCCGAGCGGTTGGTCAGCGTCACCACGCGATAGACAAAGCCCACCACCAGCATAAGGAACGGGAAAAAGAAAACGCCCGTGAAGGCCGTGAAGGGCAGGATCACGATACAGCCGATCAGGATGATCACCGTGTCGATCACAAAGGCCAGCAGGCGCTTTGTGGGCACGCTGTCGTAAAACTCGGCTTGCAGATCGGGGTCGGGCAGGGCTGTGTACGTCATGAGGCACCAAGATGGGGACGAAAAGGCGGCCCGCAAGGGCGGGCCGTCGAAAGGTGGGGCGCAAGCTTCGCGCGATCAGGCGTCTTCGGCCTCGTCCTGGCGGGCTTTGCGGGCCTTTTCGGCGCGGTCGTCCATGAACTGGTCGAACTCGGCCTTGTCCTTGGCTTCGCGCAGACGCTGCAGGAAATCCTCGAACTGCTCCTGCTCTTCTTCCAGGCGGCGCAGCGTGTCGGCCTTGTAGGCGTCGAAGGCGCTGTTGCCGCTGGGTTTCATCGCGCCATAGGCGTGGCGGGTCATCTGATTGCGGCGGGTGCAGGATTTTCCGAACATGCGTTTGCTCCAGATCATGTAAGCCAGAAGGGCCAGCCCGACGGGCCAGAAAAAGATGAAGCCCAGGACCATTGCGGCGATCCAGGCGCCCTTGCCACGGGCGTCAAGCCAGGCTTCGGCACGCGTCAACCAGCCAGAGGGCCGGGAGGGCGTGTCGGTATAGGTTGCGGCGGGTGTCATGTCTCTCTCCGTTGAT
>JAASTF010000323.1 GCA_021767525.1 Paracoccaceae bacterium | reverse complement strand
TGCTGCGCACATCTCGTGCGACTGGCAGTCGGACAATGATTTCAGAATCTTGCGCAGGGCGCGGGCCACCTCGATCTGGGTTGCGCCGTCGCGGGCCGTGGCGGCGAACGCGGCCTCGATCAGGTTGGCGGCGTTCGGCACCGGCAAAAACACCTGCGGAAACTCCGGCTGATCCGGCTTGCGGCTGTTGGTGACGTAATCCCACAACAAGGTGCCCTGACGGGTGATCGCCTCGATTGCGGTGCCGGGGTCGTTCACGCCAGGAGACAACGCGCGCGACGCGATTTCCGAAAGCGTGGTCAGACCAAAGGCCGGGTCCTGTTCATGGGTGCGGATATTGCCGATGACAAAGGCGCGGGCCATCTTGTCGATCCGGTCTTGCGAGGCCTCGCCGCTGACCTGCGCGATGGGCTGGCCGCGCAGAACATGCTCGCCCGGGGCGCGTTCGATATAAACCGCGCGCGAAGTGCCGGCGAGGTTCTGTAGCCGCGCAAGATCGGCCAGCTGCACATAGCCCGAGCGTAGCGCCGGCACCGGTGTCGTCCGCGCCGGCATGACGGTGTCGGGCGTCAGCGGGCTGGCCCCCAGCGCCGGGCGGTGGGTGCGTTCGATCAGGCTTTGACGCGCGCGGTTATAGGCCGTTTGCATGCTGTCATCCATGCTGCCGAGCTCGCTCAGATGCTCGACCCAGCGCACGATGGCGATCACCACCATCGCCACGATCACGATGGTCACGCCCATCACCACCACCGCCGTGTCGCTGCCGTAAAACTTGGTGCGGAACAGGATGATCGTGGTCAGCGCAAACACGAAGGCCCCTATAAAGGCCGACAGCACGCTTTGCGTGGTCGTATCCTCGAGCAGCAGGCGGTGGATGCGCGGGGTGGCATTGGCCGCCGCCGCGCGGTGGGCCGACACCATGACGTTCAACGAAAAGGTCGACACCGCCAGCATCGACGAGGCCAGGATTGTCAGCACGGGCATCACCGCCTCGGGGCTGATCCGCGCGGTCAACTCGGCGGGCATCCAAGGTTCAACCGCGGGGGCGGCGATGGCCACGGCCAGCGCCAGCAGCGCAAAGGCCGCCACGCGCACGCCCAGCCGCCGCAACGCGCGGCGCAGCAGCATCAACGGCAGGCGCAGCGTCTTGATCATGCGCCGCCCCCCGGCCGATGCGCCAGGATCGCGCGATCCAGCGGGATACGCCGCGCGCCGACCTGCTCTAGCGCGTCATCGACCATGCGCCGTTCGCGCGCGGCAAGCGTCTGGTGGCGCGGGTAGATCGGGTCGGCCCGATCGTCCATCACGGGCGAATTCCATCCCGCGGTGCTGGCCACGAAAGCGGCGACGCCTTCGGCGCCGAACTCGTTGTAATAGCCCTGCATCACCACGTCGACATAGCTGAGCAGGATGGGATGGTCGTCGGTGGGGGCGTGATGGGCGCCGTCGGGGATGGCGTAGATGGCGATCTGCGGGCGGTGGGGCAGGGGGTGGTGTACATCGTCGCTGACATGCACGCGGTCATACGCGGCCTCGCGCTCGTCCAGCGCGGCCCAGCTGTCGCCCGGCACCGCCGCGATCAGGCCGTCGATGGCGGCCATCGGATCGGGCACGGCGGTCAGGAAGGCCACCGCGCGTTCCGGTGTGCCGCGCCATGCCCGGCGCCAGCCGCGCACGCGGGCGCGGTGCGCGTCGTCGAAGGCGTGTGTGGCCCGGTTCACCAGAGATCCGTAACCGAAGAAAAATGCATCATCCATGCAACAAATCTATGCGCTTTTGACTCAGGTCAATTGGATTGGCCCGGTTTCTGATAGAACACGGTGTCACATCTTACAGCGAAAGACAGCCCCTTGCGCATCACCAAACGCACCAACCTTGCCATTCGTGTCCTCATGTTCTGCGGGGCCAATGACGGCCGTCTTGTCACCAAAAGCGAAATCGCGGCGCGTTGCAACACGTCGGAAAACCACTTGGCGCAGGTCATCAACCAGTTGGGTCAATTGGGCTATTTGCATACGCAGCGGGGGCGCAACGGGGGCATAGCCCTGGCCCGCCCGATGGCGCAGATCGTGATCGGCGACGTGTTCCGGCAATTGGAATCGGGCGTGCCGCTGGCCGAATGCTTTGCCGATGTCGACAACACCTGCCCGCTGGTCAGCGCCTGCCGCCTGCGGCTGGCCATCGCCGATGCGGCCGAGGCGTTTTACGCCCACCTGGATGATATCACCCTGGACGCGCTGGTTTGCGGCAACGATCCGTTGTTGGAAATCCTGGCGCCCACGGGCTGTGCCGCCGCGCGTTAAGCGACCAATTCCTGTGCAATCGTGCATTTCACCGTCCCGGTGCGACAATCGGGGCGAAAAACGACCTCTTGTCGCGCGCGGGCGACTCGGCTAACCCTAAGGCACCAGCACGGGAGAACCGGCAACAGCCGGTGCCGAAGGAGCAACCGCCCCGGAAACTCTCAGGCCCAAGGGACCGCGCTGGACCGAACACTCTGGAGAGTGGCGCGCCCGACGCGCCCGCCGAAGGGATAGCGATCTCAGGCACAGCGGACAGAGGGGGCATCAAAGCACCGGCAAGGTGCGCCATGATGCCCGGCGATGCGACCAAGTCGCCGCGCAAGACCGAAGGGATGGTCGATGACCGAACTGAACCGCCTTGTGCTGCACGATCTGCATGTTTCCCTTGATGCGCGTATGGTGCCCTTTGCAGGCTATGAAATGCCGGTGCAGTACGCCGCTGGCGTCATGGCCGAACACACCCATACCCGCGAAAAGGCCGGCCTGTTCGATGTCAGCCACATGGGCCAGGTGATCCTGCGCGGCGAAAGTTATGATGCCGTTGCCCGCGCGCTTGAGGCGCTGGTGCCCGTCAATATCGCCGGCTTGGACGAGGGGCGGCAGCGCTATGGGTTTTTCACCAATGACGCGGGCGGCATTCTGGATGACCTGATGCTGGCCAATCGCGGCGATCATCTGTTCATGGTGGTGAACGCCGCCTGCAAGGCCGACGATATCGCCCATATGCGCCAGGCGCTGGACGGGCAGGGAATCGAGGTTCAGGAAATCACCGACCGCGCGCTTTTGGCGCTGCAAGGCCCCAAGGCCGAGGCGGTGCTGGCGGCGCTGGTTCCGGGCGTGGCCGATATGCGGTTCATGGACGTGGCGGTGATCGATCACGACGGCGCCGAGCTGTGGATCTCGCGCTCGGGCTATACGGGCGAGGACGGGTTCGAGATTTCGGTGTCGAACGACGCGGCCGAAGGTTTTGCCAAGGCGCTGCTTGCCGATGATCGCGTGCTGCCCATCGGCTTGGGCGCGCGCGACAGCCTGCGGCTGGAGGCGGGGCTTTGCCTTTACGGGCACGACATCGACACCGGCACATCGCCGATCGAGGCGGGGCTGGGCTGGGCCATCCAGAAGGTGCGCCGCCCCGGCGGTGCGCGCGCCGGCGGCTATCCCGGCGCCGAGGCCATCGAACAGGATATGGAAGAGCGCCCAGCGCGGTTCCGCGTCGGTCTGCGCCCCGAAGGCCGCGCGCCGATGCGCGAGGGCGTGGCGCTGTTTGCCACGGAACAGGGCGGCGACCAGATCGGCAGCATCACCTCGGGCGGGTTCGGCCCCACCGTGGGCGGGCCTGTCGCAATGGGCTATGTCAGCGCGCCTTTCGCCGATCCCGGCACGCAGATCTGGGGCGAGCTGCGCGGCAAGCGCCGCCCCGTCGAGGTGGCCAAGCTGCCCTTTACCCCCGCCAATTTCAAACGATGAACCAACCAGGGATGGACCAAGATGAAATTCACCGAAGATCATGAATGGCTGCGCGTTGACGATGACGTTGTCGTGGTGGGCATCACCGAACATGCCAGCACGCAGCTGGGCGACGTGGTGTTCGTCGAACTGCCCGAGGTCGGC
>JAASTF010000322.1 GCA_021767525.1 Paracoccaceae bacterium | reverse complement strand
GGGCAAGTATGACGTGGTGAACATCAAGCTGGACAAGACCGGCGGCTTGACCGAGGCCTTGGCGTTGAAACGGGCGGCGCTGGCCGAGGGCTATGACATCATGGTGGGCTGCATGGTCGGGTCGTCGCTGGCGATGGCGCCCGCGACGCTGGTGGCCCAGGGTGCGCTGGTGACGGACCTTGACGGGCCGCTTCTGTTGGCCGAAGACCGCGATGCACCGCTTGAATTCGACGACGCCGGCGTGCACCCGCCCAGTGCCGCCCTTTGGGGATAAGGAGATCCGCCCATGACCCGCACCGTTTACGTGAACGGAGAGTACCTGCCCGAGACCGAGGCCACGGTTTCGATTTTCGACCGCTCGTTCCTGATGGCCGATGGCGTTTACGAGGTGACGAGCGTCTTGGGCGGCAAGCTGATTGATTTCGACGGCCACGTGGCGCGGCTGGAGCGGTCGTTGACCGAGCTGGACATGCCCAAGCCCGAGGCGTTCGACGATCTGCTGGATATTCATCGCAAGCTGGTGGAGCTGAACGGGATCGACGAGGGGATGATTTACCTGCAGGTGTCGCGCGGGTCGGCCGGGGATCGCGATTTCGTTTTTCCCGACCCGGAGGTGGTCAAGCCCACGCTGGTTCTGTTCACCCAGTCGAAGCCCGGCCTGGCCGACAGCCCGGCGGCCAAGAAGGGGATCAAGGTTATCAGCATAGACGACATCCGCTGGGGCCGGCGCGATATCAAGACGGTGCAGCTGCTTTACCCGTCGATGGGCAAGATGATGGCCAAGAAGGCCGGCTGTGACGATGCCTGGATGATCGAGGACGGCTTCGTGACCGAGGGGACCAGCAACAACGCCTATATCGTGAAGGGCAGCAAGATCATCACCCGGCAGCTGTCGAACGACATCCTGCACGGGATCACCCGCGCCGCGGTTCTGCGCTTTGCCCGCGAGGCGCAGATGGAGGTCGAAGAGCGGCCCTTTACCATCGACGAGGCGAAGGCGGCGGACGAGGCGTTCATCACCTCGGCCTCGACCTTCGTGTTTCCCGTGGTCGAGATCGATGGCACGGCCCTGGGCGACGGCACGCCGGGGCCGGTGGCACAGCGCCTGCGCGAGATCTACCTGGACGAAAGCCGCAAGGCCGCAATCTGAGCCGGGCGTGATCCAGCGGCGTGGCTGCGCCACACATTTTGGTTTTGATTGGGGGCTCTGCCCCCCTTGGCCTGTGGCCAATTCCCCCCGGAGTTTAGGGGCAAGATGAAGCTGTGGGCCGTGCCCTAGTCGCGTGCGGGGATGTTCATGCCGCGTTGCACGGCGGGGCGCTCCATGAAGCGGTCGAGATAGGCCACCGTACGCGGGTGGTCGGACCAGCCCACAACGTCGCGCGCGCCGTAGAAATCGAGCGCGTTCAGCCAGGGCGCCAGGGCGATATCGGCGATGGAATAGTCGCCCGCGATCCAGTCTTGCCCATCCAGCGCGGTTTCCACCACGCCCAGCAGGCGGCGCGCCTCACCAATATATCGGTCGCGCGGGCGGGGGTCTTTGATGTCGGACCCGGCGAATTTGTAGAAGAAGCCGAGCTGTCCGAACATCGGCCCAACGCCGCCCATCTGGAACATCAGCCATTGGATCGCCTGGTAGCGTGCGGCGGGCGCTTTTGGCAGAAGCTGCCCGGTTTTTTCGGCCAGGTAGATCAGGATCGCGCCGCTTTCGAACAGCGCGAGCGGCTGGCCGTCGGGGCCGTTGGGATCGATGATGGCGGGGATCTTGTTGTTGGGGTTGAGCGACAGGAATTCCGGGCTTTTCACATCCGCATCGGCCAGCGTGACCTTGTGCGCCTCGTACGGAAGGCCGGTTTCTTCGAGCATGATTGCGGCCTTCACCCCGTTGGGCGTGGGAAAGGAGTAGAGTTGCAGCCGGTCGGGATGCTGCGGGGGCCAGCGGGTGGCGACGGGAAAATCCTGTGGAAACTGCATGGGCGCCTCGGCTTTGGTTTAGGGGGAAACTAGGGCGGCTTTCCCACCAAAAAAAGCGAGATTTTGAAAATTAATCTGTTAATGATGACGCGCGGCCAAGGGATCAGGCCTGTATTGCAGCAACAAGGACGTGGGACACATGTTTCAAGAGTTCAAGGATTTCATCGCCAAGGGCAATGTCATGGACATGGCCGTGGGTATCATCATCGGCGCGGCGTTTACGGCCATCGTCACCTCGCTGGTGGGTGACCTGATCAACCCGATTATCGGCCTGTTCACCGGGGGGCTGGATTTCACCAACAACTACGCGGTTCTGTCTGGCGAGGTGCCCGAGGGCGCCAGCCTGGAGGCCGCGCGCGAGGCCGGGGCGGCGGTGTTCGCCTATGGCGCCTTCCTGATGGCGGTCATCAATTTCCTGATCATCGCCTTCGTGGTATTCATGCTTGTGCGCTATGTGAACAAGGTGAAGGCCGCGGCGGAAAAGCCCGACGAGGTGGCGCCCGAGGTGGAAACCGGCCCCAGCGAGCTGGATGTTCTGCTGGAAATCCGCGACGCCCTGAAACGGTAAATCGACGATCATGCGCCGGAGGGCCCGTGCGGAAACGCCGGGCCCTTTGGCTTGCGCAGGGGCGCGCGGTCTGGCAGGGGCGGGCGCAGCAAAAGACGAGGGGAAATCATGCAGGAAATCATGGATCAACTGGGGGCCTATGCGCCGCTGGCCATCAATGCCGCCAAGGCGCTGGTCGTGCTTGTTCTGGGCTGGATGGCCGCGGGAATCGTCAGCGGCATGGTGCGGCGGCGGGTGAACGCCACGCCGCGGATCGATCCGACGCTGGGCAATTTCATCGCCTCGATCGTCAAGTGGGTGATCCTGCTGATGGTGCTGGTGGCGGTGCTGGGCCTTTTCGGGATCGAGGCGACCTCGCTGGTGGCGGTTCTGGGTGCGGCGACGCTGGCGATCGGGCTGGCGTTGCAGGGCACGCTGAGCGATCTGGCCGCCGGTTTCATGCTGATCCTGTTTCGGCCCTACAAGCTGGGCCAATACGTGGATATCGGCGGCACGGCGGGCACGGTGAAAGACCTGAACCTTTTCATGACCGAGCTGGTGACGCCCGACAACGTACAGATCATCGTGCCCAACGGGCAGGCCTGGGGGTCGATCATCACCAACTATTCGGCCCATGACACGCGGCGCGTGGATATGACATTCGGCATCGATTACGCCGACGACGTGGACCGCGCGATGGAGATCATCCAGGAGCAGGCCCGCGCCGACACCCGCGTGCATGACGACCCCGCGCCCTGGGTGCGGGTGACGAACCTGGGCGACAGCAGCGTGGACCTGACCGCCCGGCTGTGGGTCGATGCCGCCGATTACTGGGAGGTCAAGTTTGCCCTGACCAAGGCGATCAAGCAAGCCTTCGACGCCAACGGCATCAGCATTCCGTTTCCGCATATGGTGGAAATCAAGAAGGCGGGCTGACACGCCCCGCCTGCGCGTCCGACAGGATGCGCGTGGCCAGCGCCTCGGCCCACAGGGCATAGACCTGCGGGCCGGGGTGGAACCCGTCTTCGGCCATCATCGCCGCATCCATCGGCTGATCGAAGGGGATATGCGCCAGGTCGGGGGTTTGCGCGGCCAGTGCCGCCAGCGCGGCGTCGAACCGGCGTGCCTCGCCGCCCATCACCCAGCGCAGCCCGCCTTTCAGCAGGGGAAAGCCGTCCATCGGCGGCAGGCCCGACGCATAAATGCGGGCCACGCCGAACTTGTCGCGGAGCAGCCTGTGCAGCGCCTGTTGCCGGCGCAGCCAGCCGCGCCGGGTCAGGCCGCGTGTCACGTCGTTGACCCCCAGCGCCAGCACCGCGATGTCGAACCGGGCAGGCGGCAGATCGTGCAGGCGGGCCAGACAGGCTGCGGTGGTGTCGCCGGTGCGCGCATGCAGCGCCCAGGTG
>JAASTF010000321.1 GCA_021767525.1 Paracoccaceae bacterium | reverse complement strand
GCCGCCCGCACTGACCGCCAGCGCCAGCAGCGGCGCGCGCGGCCATATCGTGGCGGCGGGGGCATCGTCAGTCACACGCGCGGTCGTGGCCCGGCGGTCCGCCAGGTAGGCCAGCGTCAGGTAGAAACCCAGCCCTCCCAACAGCCCCAGACCCATCCATCGCGACAGAACGCCGGCCTGCGCCAACGCCATCACCCCCAGCGCCGACAGCGCCAGCCAGATCCCGTCGCGCCGGAAATCGCTTTTCGCAACGGCAATGGGCGCGATCAGAGCCGCCAGCCCCAGGATCAGCAGGATGTTGGCGATGTTCGACCCCACCACATTGCCCACCGCAATACCGGGTGAGCCGGCAAGCGCCGCCTGGATCGAGGTGACAAGCTCGGGCGTCGAGGTGCCGAAGCCGACGATGGTCAAGCCGATCAGCAGGGGCGACACGCCAAGCCGCGCGGCCAGAGACACCGCGCCCCGCACCAGAAGATCGCCGCCTGCAAGCAGCAACAGCAGGCCGGCCAGAAGCTCGAGATAGATCATGGGATGACACGCGGCTGGCGAATTTCGGCGACAGGTGTCCGACATCGCAGGTGGCCAGCAACCCTGCCAGAGGGGCCCGGACCCCGTTACTGCGGGAGATCAGCACCGCCCCCGCGCCTTTCAATGGCGCGGGGACAGATTATTTTCGGCGGGGTGCGCGATCAGCCCAGAACTGCCTTGACGGCCTTGGCGGTCTTGCCCACCACCTCGTCGGCCTCGGCCTTCGTCAGGCAGAAGGGGGGTGCAAAGCCCAGGATGTCGCCCTGCGGCATTGCCCGCGCGATCACCCCCTGCTCCAGCAGCGCGGCGGCCACCTGCGGGCCCACCTTGTCGGCAGCATCGAAGAATACGCGCCCGTCGCGCTCTTTCACGAACTCGACCGCGCACAACATGCCCTCGCCCCGGATGTCGCCCACATGGGCATGATCGCCCAGCGCATCAGCCATTGCCGCGTTCAGGTAAGCGCCGGTCTCGCCCGCGTTCTGCACAAGGTTCAGATTGTCGATCAGGCGCAGGTTCGCCACACCCGCCGCGGCGCCGATCGGATGCGCCGAATAGGTCCAGCCATGGCCGATCGGGCCAAGTTCGTCTGTGCCCTGTTCCAGCACCTGCCAGACCTTGTCGCTGACGATGGACCCCGACAGAGGCGCATAGGCGCTGGTCAGACCCTTGGCGATGGTGATGATATCGGGTTTCATCCCGTAATGGTCCGATCCGAACATGCTGCCCAGACGGCCAAACCCGGTCACGACCTCATCCGCGATCAGCAGAATGTCATGTTTCGCCAGCACTTTCTGGATGGCCTCCCAATAGCCGGCGGGCGGGGGCACGATGCCGCCGGTGCCCAGAACCGGTTCGCCGATGAAAGCGGCGATGGTATCCGCGCCTTCGGCCTCGATCAGTTCCTCCAGAGAGGCCACACACCCGGCCACGAACTGCTCTTCGGTCTGGGCCAGGTCGTCGCGGCGGAAGTAATAGGGCGCGTCGGTATGGATCACCTGCGCCAGCGGCAGGTCGAACTTCTTGTGGAACAGCTCCAGCCCGGTCAGCGAGCCCGTCACCAGGCCCGAGCCGTGATAGCCCCGCCAGCGGCTGATGATCTTTTTCTTTTCCGGCCGGCCCAGCACGTTGTTGTAGTACCAGACAAGCTTGACGTTGGTTTCATTCGCATCCGACCCGCCAAGCCCGAAATAGACCTTGCTCATGTGATCGGGTGCGCGGTCCAGGATCATCCTGGCCAGCGTGATCGACGCCTCGGTGCCGTGCCCGACATAGGCGTGGTAATAGGCCAGCTCACGCGCCTGATCGGCGATCGCCTCGGCGATCTCGGGGCGGCCATAGCCCACGTTCACGCAGTACAGCCCGGCAAAGGCATCCAGCAGGCGGTTGCCGTCGCGATCCTCGATATGGCAGCCTTGCCCGCCCGTCACCACGCGTTGCGGCGCCTCGCCGCGCGCGAATTGCGCGAGGTGGGTCGAAGGGTGGAAAAACGTATCGCGATCCCATTGTTCCAGTTGGTCGTTCTTCAGCATGTCGGTCCTTTCTGCATCCTTGCGATGCCGCATGGGGTCAGGCCCAGTCGCGGCAGACGTATTTGATCTCGGTGAATTCCTCGAGGCCCTGACGCGCCCCTTCCCGGCCCAGGCCGGATTGCTTCATGCCGCCGAACGGGATCGGCGCGCCCGTCACCTTGGTGCGGTTGACGGCGACCATGCCGAACTGCAGTGCGCGGCTGATGCGATAGATGCGGCGCGGGTCTTGCGTGTGCACATAGGCGACCAGCCCGTATTCGGTGGCGTTGGCGCGGGCGATGACCTCGTCCTCGGTGTCGAAGGGCGCGATGGGCGCAACGGGGCCAAAGGTTTCTTCGTGCATGATCGCGGCATCGGTGGGCACGTCGGCCAGAACGGTGGGTTCAAAGAACAGCGCGCCACGCGAATGGCGCTGCCCGCCGGTCAGCAGCCGCGCGCCCTTGTCCAGCGCGTCGCGCACATGCTCTTCCTGCTTTTGCACGGCCTTTTCGTTCATCAGCGGGCCGATATCGGGATCGTCCAGACCGGTACCGATGGTCAATGCCTTCGCAGCCTCGGTAAAACGCTCGCAGAAGGTGTCATAGATCGCACGTTCCACGAAGATGCGGTTGGCGCCCAGGCAGTCCTGGCCCGACGTCGCGAATTTCGCCTTGATGGTTTCCGCCACGGCGTTATCGAGATCGGCACCCTTGAACACGATCACCGGTGCGTGGCCGCCCAGTTCCATCACCAGCCGCTTTACCGTGTCCGCCGATTGCCGGTACAGCAGCCGCCCGATTTCGGTCGAGCCGGTAAAGGACAGCGCACGCACGCGGGTATCCTCGGTCCAGGGCTTCACCACTTCGGGTGCCTCGCCCGTCACCACGTTGAACACGCCCGCCGGCAGGCCGGCGCGCTCGGCCAGTTCGGCCAGCGCCAGCGCGCTGTAAGGCGTTTCCGCCGACGGATGCGCCACCACGGTGCAGCCCGCCGCCAGCGCGGCCGCCGCCTTGCGCGTCAGCATGGCGCTGGGAAAGTTCCACGGCGTGATCAGCGCCGCGACGCCCACCGGCTCGCGCCACAGTTCGACCTCGGCATCGGGCAGGTGGCTGGTGACGCCCTCGATATTGGGGCGGCGGGTTTCCTCGGCGTAGAACTCGACGAAGGACGCGGCATAGTCAATCTCGCCCCGCGCCTCGGAGATCGGCTTGCCCTGCTCCAGCACCATGATGCGGGCCAGGTCTTCCTTGTGCTCCATCATCAGATCGAACCAGCGCCGCAACAGCGCCGCGCGGTCCTGCGGCAGCGTGACGGACCAACTGGCGAACGCGGCCTGCGCCGCATCCACCGCCTTGCGGCTTTCATCGCCCGACAGCTTGGCCACTTCGCCCAGCCAGGCACCGTCGGCAGGGTTCGTCACGCTGAAGGTCGCGCGATCGGCATTGTCCACCCATTTGCCGCCGACATAGGAAAACTGCCGCACAAGGCGCGGGTCGGCCAGGTCGGCAAGCGGCGATTTGGGCAGGCTGTTGTGCATCGACATGGGCATCCTCCTTTTCGGGCTTTCCCGAAAAGTGGCATGCCGCACACGAGAGCGAGGCTGAATATAGCGCCGTTTGCAGAAGATTCCTCTGCCATAGCGGCACGCGGCAGGAGAATTAGCCGTCCCCGTCCAAAAGCAGATCAAAGGGGGGCGGGGCGCCTTCCTTGACGGTCTTGGTGACGATGTAGGTGTAATAGCGCGCCAGCCCCACCCGCGCCTCGAGAAGGCCGTCGATCAGGCGCTGGTAACTGTCGATATCCGGGGTGACGACCTGCATCAGGTAGTCGAACCCGCCACCGAGCGACCAGCAGGCGGTGATCTCGTCATGCAGCGCCACAGCCTTTTCG
>JAASTF010000320.1 GCA_021767525.1 Paracoccaceae bacterium | reverse complement strand
GTGTCGTATTCCACCGCCACCGGGGTGGCATAGGGGAATTCCGTGATGAAGTTCTGCCGGCGCAGTTCGATCGGGTCGACGCCCAGCTCGCGCGCGGCCTTGTCGATCACGCGCTCCAGCTGATAGGTCGCCTCGGGCCGGCCGGCGCCGCGATAGGCATCGACCGGCACGGTGTTGGTGAACACCGCCTTCACGTTCACGTAGATCAGCGGCGTCTTGTAATTGCCCGCCATCAGCGTGCCGTGCAGCCAGGTCGGCACCGATGGCGCGAAGGTCGACAGGTACGCGCCCATATTGGCGTAGGTTTCAGTGCGCAGGGCGGTAAAGTTGTTATCGCCGTCCAGCGCCAGTTCGATCTTGGTCACGTGGTCGCGCCCATGGGCATCCGACATGAACGCCTCGGACCGGCTGGCCGTCCACTTGACGGGCCGCGCCAGTTGCCGCGCCGCGAAGGTGCAAAACGCCTCTTCGGCATAATGGAAGATCTTGGTGCCGAACCCGCCGCCCACATCAGGCGCCACCACGCGCAGCTTGTGCTCGGGGATGCCCAGCACGAAGGCGCCCATCAGCAGCCGGATCACGTGCGGGTTCTGGCTGGTGGTGTAAAGCGTCGATTCATCGGTGGCGCGACTGTAATCGCCCACCGCCACCCGCGGCTCCATCGGGTTGGCCACAAGGCGCTGGTTCACCAGCTCCAGCGTGGTCACATGCGCGGCCTTGGTGAACGCCTCGTCCACCGCGGCCTTGTTTTCCTCGACAAACCCCCAGTCGTAGCACAGGTTGTTCTTTAGATCGTCATGCACCTTGGGTGCGCCATCGGCCAGCGCGGCCTTCATGTCCACGACCGCCGGCAGCTCCTCGATATCCACCTCAATCGCCTCGGCCGCGTCGCGCGCCTGTTCGTAGGTTTCAGCCACCACCGCGGCGATCGGGTCGCCCACATGGCGCACCTTGCCCTGCGCCAGCACCGGGTGGGCGGGCTCCTGCATCGGCTCGCCGTGCTTGTCCGTCACCTGCCAGCCGCAGGGCAGACCGCCCACGCCTTCGAAATCGGCGCCGGTGAACACCCGCAGAACGCCGGGCATCGCCGCCGCGGCCTCGGTATCCACGCTGTTGATCTTGCCATGCGCCACGTCCGAGCGCAGGAAATGCACATAGGCCTGGCCGTGAATGTTGATGTCGTCGGTGTAATTGCCGGCACCCGTCAAAAAGCGCACGTCCTCGCGCCGCTTCGGGCTGGCGCCGATCCCATGATCCTTCGGCATGGTAATCTCCTCCCTGATCCTATCCGGCGCCTGCCGACCCGGTCACGCGCCCCTTCGCAAAAAGCGGCGACACACCCGGCAAGCGCGCCTGCGTCCTATTCCGCCGCGATCGCGCCCACGTCCTGACCGGACGCCGCCATGATCGCCTTGACGATGTTGTGATACCCCGTGCAGCGGCAGATATTCCCCTCAAGGTAATCGCGCACCTCCGCCTCGGTCGGCTTGGGGTTCTCCTTCAGAAGCGCCGCCGCAGACATCACCATCCCGGGCGTGCAGAAGCCGCATTGCAAACCGTGATGATCCTGAAACGCCTGCTGGATCGTGTTCAGCGTGCCATCCGGCGCCGCCATCCCCTCGATCGTCGTCACCTCGGCGCCCTCCGCCTCCAGCGCCAACATCGTGCACGACTTCACCGCCTCGCCATTCACATGCACAACACACGCACCGCATTGCGACGTGTCACACCCTACATGCGTCCCCGTCAGACGCAGGGCGTCGCGCAGAAAATTGACAAGCAGCGTGCGGCCTTCCACATCGCCTGACACGGCCTTGCCATTCACCGTCATGGTGAGCTGGGTCATCAGGATCCTCCCAAGGAATTGTTATTCGTCTCGATAGGGGAGAGTTAAGCACGGCGATCCAAGCTTGAGAACCGGGAATCTTCGCGACGTGCAACTTTCTGCAAACGCTCGTTTATTTCGCACCCGCAGCATCGTCGCGCGCGCGGCGGGGGCGCGGGCGTGTGGGCATTTCTTTCAGCAGGCCACCCACCCCCATCGCGGCGATGTCGTCGCTGCTGACGGCGCGGCTGCAGATCACCCGTTCGAGCACCCAGTCGGCGCCGTTCAGCGCGGGGCTGCGTGCGCAGCCTGGCAATCCGATTACCGGGCGGCCATCGGCGAGGTAGCCCAGAAACAGCAGGTTGCCCGGATCGACCGGCATGCCAAAGCGTGTCACCTGCCCGCCCGCGGCGCGCAGCGCGGCGGGGGCCACATCGTCGATATCGGAGGTGGCCGAGGCGGTCAGAACCAGCACCAGCTCGCCCGGCGCCTCGGCAATGGCCCTGGCCAGGGGCGCCTCGTCATGCGGCACGACTTGGCGCGCGGTCAATCGGGCGTCCAGCCGGGCCAGCCGCTCGGCCATCGCGCGGCGGCCCTTGTCGGGCGGCGCGGCGTCGCCGACGCGGGTTTCTATCAGCGTGGCGGTGGCGATTTGCGGCGGCAACAGCCGCATCGCGCCGCGCGCCGCGTCGCAGGCGGCCGCAAGCTGCGCCCGGTCGACCGCGTAGGCGATGATCTTGACCGTGGCCACCATCGCGCCCGCGACCACCCGTTTCAGAGGCGGCAGGGTGGCGAGCGTGATCATCGGTTCGATCCCGTTCAGCGCCGATACCGCGGCCACGTCGATCTCGATCAGGCCGGGGCCCGCGGCGATCAGGTTGACGCGCCCTGCCCCGGCCCCGGACAGCCGCAGGCCCTGCGCATCCGGGTCGGGCACCAGCGCCTGCGCCAATGCCAGCGCCGCGTCGTCCTCGGGCACGTCCTGGGGGTCGAGCCGCGCCACCGTCACCTGCGCGATCCCGGCTTTGTCCAGGCGGGCGATGTCGGGCGGCGAAAGAACACGGCCCTTGGGCAGTTTGCCGTCGGGCAGCGTGAGCGAATGCGCCAGGACCGCGCCTGTCGCCGCATCCAGGGGAACGGGGCCGAACTTCATGCGCCCTGCCGCAAGACGCGGGTGATCTGGGCCATGATCGACACGGCGATCTCGCCCGGGTTGGCCGCGCCGATATCCAGGCCCACGGGGCCGTGGATGCGGGCGATCTCGGCCTCGGTGAACCCGGCCTCGGCCAGCCGCTCGACCCGCTTGGCATGGGTCCGGGTCGATCCCAGCGCGCCGATATAGAACACGTCCGACCGCAGCGCCTCGGCCAGGGCGGGGTCGTCCAGCTTGGGGTCGTGGGTCAGCAGCACCAGCGCGGTGCGCGCGTCAAGGCCGAAGGCGCGCACGCCCTCGTCAGGCCATTCGTTCACGATGGTTTCGCCCGGGAACCGATCCTCGGAGCCGAAGGTTTCGCGCGGGTCGATCAGCACCGGGTCATAGCCCGCGACCCGCGCGATGGGCACCAACCCTTGCGCGATATGCACCGCGCCCACGATCAGCATCCGCAGCGGCGGGTTGTGGATGGTGATGAAATACCGCTCGTCCTCTTCAAAGCCCGAGCGATCCATGCGGAACCTCTCCGGATAGCCGTCGCGCAAGATACGCCGCGCGCCGGTCTGCAGGTCGGCCTCGACCGCGACGGCCTGGCGATGGGCGCGCGCCTCGACCAGCTCGGCCAGCACATCCTCGGGCAGAACGCTTCCCACCGGTTCGACCAGCACCCGGATGGTGCCACCGCAGGCCAGCCCCACGGCAAAGGCATCGCCGTCGCTGACGCCATATTCCAGCAGCCGGTGCTTGCCGTCGTCCATCGCCTCAAGCGCCTCGACGATCACCGCGCCCTCGACGCAGCCGCCCGACACGCTGCCCTGGATCTCGCCCAGCCCCGATACCACCAGCTGGCTGCCCACGCGGCGGGGCGCGCTGCCCCAGGTCTGGACCACGGTGCACAGCGCCGCGCCCTTGCCGGCGCGGTGCCAGTCCAGCGCAATTTCAGGTATCCGATCCAT
>JAASTF010000319.1 GCA_021767525.1 Paracoccaceae bacterium | reverse complement strand
TGGGTGCCCCAGTCGGTCATATCCGTCCTTTCCAAAGGCGCAGGACGGGCCGCCCGCATCGGGGCTGCGACCACGACTTCCTACGCCAGCATGATCTGGTTCAGGTTCAAAGGGTTCATCTCAGCCCCGCGGGGCGCCCCTGTCGTGCGGCTAAGGTAATCCGATTCCCGGCGCGGTCACCACCCCTTGCAGTGGGGCGGGTCAGGGATTAGCGTCTTTCCCACCTCGGGGTGCCCAGCAGGGGCTGAGATGCGATGCCGCGAACCCGTTGAACCTGAACCGGTTAATGCCGGCGGAGGGAAGGTTTGGACATCCTCCAACGCTTTCGCCCCGCCCGTTGTAAGAAAGAGGATGCCATGCGCCACCTGATGATTGCCACGGGACTGATCGCCACCGCCACGATGGCGGCAGCCCAGGATCGCCCCGTTCTGACCGTTTACACCTATGACAGCTTCGTTTCCGACTGGGGGCCCGGCCCGCAGGTGGAACAGGCGTTCGAGGCGGACTGCGCCTGCGATCTGCAATTCGTGGCCGCGGGCGATGGCGCCGCGCTGCTGTCGCGCCTGCGGCTTGAGGGCGCGCGGACCGAGGCGGATATCGTGCTGGGCCTTGATACCAACCTGATGGCGGCGGCGCGCGACACCGGGCTGTTCGCGCCGCATGGTGTGACGGCCGAGTTCGACATGCCTGTGGGCTGGTCGGACGACACGTTCCTGCCCTTCGACTGGGGCTATTTCGCCTTTGTCACGGGGGCCGATTTCGACGCCCCCACCGATTTCCGCAGCCTTGGCGAAAGCGACGCCACCATCGTCATCCAAGACCCGCGCAGCTCGACCCCCGGGCTGGGGCTGGTGATGTGGATCAAGGCCGCCTATGGCGACAAGGCCGGCGCGATCTGGGAGGGGTTGGCCGACAACATCGTGACAGTGACCCCCGGCTGGTCCGAGGCCTATGGCCTGTTCCTGGAGAATGAGGCCGACATGGTGCTGTCTTACACAACATCGCCCGCCTATCACCTGATCGCCGAAGAGGACGCCAGCAAAACCGCCGTGCCGATGGACGAGGGCCATTACATGCAGGTCGAGGTGGCCGCCAAGCTGGCGGGCACCGATCAGGGCGCGCTGGCCGAACAATTCCTGGCCTTCATGCTCAGCGATGCGTTCCAGGGCGTGATCCCGACGACCAACTGGATGTATCCGGCGCAAACGCCAGAGGCCGGGTTGCCTGAGGGGTTTGACACGCTGATCACGCCCAACCGCGCGCTGCTGTTCGATGCGGCCGAGGCGGCGGCGCTGCGTGATGCGGCCATTGCCGAATGGCAGGCCGCGTTGGCGCGCTGAATATGACGCGCGGCGTGCCCTTGCCGCTGTGGCCCGGCCGCTTGGCCGGGCTTTTCCTTGTGCTGTTTCTGTTGGGGCCGCTGGCGGCGGTGTTCTGGCGCGCGGGCGGGGGCGGTTGGCCCGGCCCGGCCGACTGGGCGGCGCTGCGGTTCACGGTGGTGCAGGCGGTGCTGTCGGCGGTGATCTCGGTCGTGCTGGCGGTGCCGGTGGCGCGGGCGCTGGCGCGGCGGCGCTTTGCCGGGCGGGGGGTGTTGATCACGCTGTTGGGCGCGCCGTTCATCCTGCCGGTGATCGTGGCGGTTCTGGGGTTGCTGGCGGTGTTCGGGCGCGGGGGCGTGGTAAACGACCTGCTGGCGCTGACGGGCCTGCCGCGCATCCAGATTTACGGGCTGCATGGCGTGGTGCTGGCGCATGTGTTTTTCAACCTGCCGCTGGCCACGCGGATGGTATTGCAGGGCTGGCAGGCGATCCCGGCGGAACGGTTCCGCCTGGCCACCAGCCTGGGGATGACGCCCGGCACGGTGCTGCGGGTGCTGGAGCGGCCGATGCTGCGCGAGGTTCTGCCGGGGGCGGCGCTGATCGTGTTCGCGCTGTGCCTGTCCAGTTTCGCCGTCGCTTTGACCCTGGGCGGCGGGCCGCGGGCCACGACGCTGGAACTGGCGATTTACCAGGCGTTCACGTTCGATTTCGATCTGGGTCGCGCCGCCGTGCTGTCGCTGATGCAGCTGGCGCTGGTGCTGGCGGCGGCCGCTCTGGCGCTGCGCTCTGGCGCTGTGACCGGGTTCGGCGCGGGGTTGGACCGGGTGCACCGGCGGTGGGAGGCCGAAACGCCCCTGCTGCGCGCGCAGGATGCGGCGCTGATCGCGCTGGCCGCGCTGTTTCTGCTGACGCCCTTGGCCGCGATCGTCTGGCGCGGGGCGGCGGGGTTGTTTGATATGCCGGTGCAGGTCTGGCGCGCGGCGGGGATTTCGCTGGCCGTGTCGCTGACGGCGACGGCGCTGTGCCTGACCCTGGCGCTGTCGCTGGCGGTGCTGGCGCTGCGGCGCGGCTGGGTCGAGGGGGTGGGACTGTTGGGGCTGGCGATTTCGCCGCTGGTGATCGGCACCGGGCTGTTCCTGCTGGTAAACCCGTGGATCGACCCGTCGCGCCTGGCGCTGGCGGTGACGGCGGTGGTGAACGCGGTGATGGCGCTGCCCTTTGCGTTGCGGGTGATCCTGCCCCGGCTGCGTGAGGTCGAGGCGACGCATGGGCGGCTGGCCACGTCGCTGGGCCTGACGGGTGTGGCGCGGCTGCGCTGGCTGATCCTGCCGCGGCTGCGCCCGGTGCTGGGCTTTGCCGCCGGGCTGACCGCCGCGCTGGCGATGGGCGATCTGGGGGTGATCGCGCTGTTTGCCGATAATGACAACGCCACGCTGCCGCTGCAGATCCTGCGCCTGATGGGCGCCTACCGGATGGAGGCGGCGGCGGGCGCGGGGCTGCTTTTGCTGATGCTCAGCCTGGCGTTGTTCTGGGTGTTCGACCGTGGGGGGCGTGACAATGCTGCGGTTTGAGGATGTGCATATACGGCAGGGCGATTTCGCCCTGACCGCCGATTTCACCGTCGAGCCACGTGCGCGGGTGGCCGTGATCGGGCCAAGCGGCGCGGGCAAATCCACCCTTCTGAACGCGGTGGCGGGGTTTTTGGAGCCGGTGCAGGGCCGCATCCTGTGGGACGGGCAGGACATCACCCGCGCCGCGCCCGCAAAGCGGCCCGTGGCGATGCTGTTCCAGGACAACAACCTGTTCCCGCACCTGACGCTGGCGCAGAATGCCGGGCTGGGGCTGCGCCCCGATCTGCGACTGAACGCAGACGAGCGCGCGCAGGTTGACGCGGCGCTGGCGCGTGTCGGGCTAAAGGGGCTTGGCGATCGCCGGCCGGCGCAGTTGTCGGGGGGGCAGCAGGGGCGGGCGGCGCTGGCGCGGGTGCTGGTGCAGCGCAAGCCGCTGGTCCTGCTGGACGAGCCCTTTGCCGCGCTGGGCCCGGCGCTGAAATCGGAAATGCTGGACCTAGTGGCCGAGGTGCTGGAGGCAACCGGTGCCACGCTGCTGATGGTCAGCCACGATCCGAGCGACGCGCGGCGTATCTGCCCGCAGACCATCGTGGTGGACGAAGGCCGCGCCGATGCGCCCACCGACACCGCCGCGCTGCTGGATGATCCGCCGCCCGGGTTGCGCGCCTATCTGGGCGGCTAGGGCAGAACGAAAAAACCCCGCGCCGAGGCGCGGGGTTTTCAAGTCTTGGAAAAGGCTGGGCTAAGCTCAGGCCTTTTTCTTGCCCTTCACCGGGGCCCAGATGCGCTTGTTCGTCAGGTACAGCAGCACCGACAGCACGACCAGGAACAGCACGGCGACGAAACCGGCCTGTTTGCGGGCCATCATCTTGGGCTCGGCCGTCCACATCAGGAAGGCGGCGACATCTTCGGCCATATGCTCGACCGAGTTCGAGTGACCGTCGTCAAACTCCACCGCTTCTTCGTAAAGCGGCGGGGCCATGGCGATCCAGCCGCCCGGGAAGGCGGTGTTTTCGTAATACAGCGTGCCCGCCTCTTCCTTTTCCTCACCGGTGTAGCCGGTCAGCAGCGAGGCGA
>JAASTF010000046.1 GCA_021767525.1 Paracoccaceae bacterium | reverse complement strand
ACGTCCTTCATGCGCCTTGCCCCTCGGCTTGCAGCCGGGCCATGCGCAGTTTCCACAGGAACTGACCGGCGTTGATCACATAGGCAAGATAGGCCGCCAGCGCGATCACCATCTGCTCGACCGGGCCGAAGCTGCCGGTCCAGACCGCCCACACGTATAATGTATGCAGCGCGATGACGCCGAAGCTGACCACGTCTTCCCAGAAAAAGGCAGGCGCGAACAGGTACTGGCCGAACACGATCTTTTCCCAGATCGCGCCAGTCACCATGATCGTGTAGAGCACGCCGGTCTTGACGATGATCGACACCGTGGCGGCGAAATACCCCTCGCCCGTCCACAGGTAGCGCATCACCAGCGCCAGCGACACCAGGAACACCAGGAATTGCAGCGGCGCCAGGATACCTTGCACCAGGGTCCAAACCGTAGCATCGCGTCGCGCGCGTTGTTCGGGTGTGTACAGCCCCGTGGCGGGCCCCTCGCTGCCATGATGCATGGACATGGCCGATTCCCTCCTTGCCATGTTCAAAGCGTAGCGGCGGGAAAGCCAAAGTGTCAATTAAAAGTTACACTTATAAAATGGCAAAAATCGGACCGCGGCACAGGGTTTCGGATCATGTGGTGGCGTATATATAACTGTTTTAAAACATTAAAAAATCAAAGCCGCAATGAAAACCGTGGAAAAGCCTGCGCCAAGTGTCTATTGCCTTTGACATTTACTCTCTCATGCATGACACTCTTGGTAGACGCTTACACATGCCCGCGCGCCGACTCTGTCAGCCGCGTACCGGGCAGAAGCGAGGAGTGCCGAAATGGCAATCAAGGAATCCCCAAAGCGTCACGTTGGCGCCGCCAGTCATCACGTTGATGCGCTTGCGCGTTCGGTGCTAACCTCGTTGCGCAATTACCCCAGCCTTGAAATGCGCGCCAAGCTGTCCGGCGCGGCGCATGACCTTGCGTCACTTACCACCGCCTCGGCCGAATTCGATGTCGACTGTGTTCTGGCCGATCTGCGCGCACGCAAATTGGGCAATGCCGACTTGATGGTTTACTGCATCCCCGAGGCGGCGATGCTGATCGGGCAGCAATGGGGTGATGACACGATTTCCTTCTGGCAGGTCAGCCTGTCGGGGGCCAGACTTTACAGTCTTGTCAAGCGGATAAGCGCCGAATGGCAAATGCCCGATGACCGCGGCAAGCGGCTGGGTGTGTTGTTGGTGGTCTGTGGTGAACATGCCCACGTGCTGGGCCCGGCCCTGCTGTCCGATCAATTGCGGCGGGCAGGCTGTTCCGTCAGCACGTTAATGGCCGAGTCGGGCGAAGCGGTGGTCAGGATGCTCAACCATGGCGGGTTCGACCTGGTTGTTTTTTCCTGTTCCTCTTTGGAAGTTCTTGAACCTGTGCAGCATCTGGTTAAACACATCCGGAACGATGCATGTCTGGTGCCGCCGATCGTCCTTGGTGGGCCCGTTATGGACCATGCCGAGAATATCCGCGAAAGCACCGGGGTCGACCTGGTGACGCGCGATATCAAGTCGGCGTTGGCCCTGTGCGGGCGTCAGGCTGCGCAGACGGAACTGAAAGTGGCGGAGTAATGGTTTCCGATAGCACGCCTGTATGGAAAGGAGGGTCGATTCCGATGATCGAGCCCGACCTTCTGAATGCCGTGCTGGCTGCGGAATCCGACATCGCGTTGCTGGTGTCGCCCACCGGGCAGATCGAATCCGTTTTGATCGATCCGGCCTCGCCGCTCAGTGGCCGCGCCATCAATTGGGAAGGGCGGTCGATCCGCGATCTTCTTTCCTCGGACAGCGCGCCGAAAATCGACATGCTTCTGACCAAGCTGGCCGATGGCGGCCGTCCGCCCCGCGCGATCGAGGTCAACCACGCGGACCCGTCCGGCTCGTTCCCCGTGCGCTATTCGGTGCACCCGCTGGCCAAGGATCAATCAATGCTGTTCCTGGGCCGCGATCTGCGCGTGATCGCGGAAACCCAGCGCCAGCTTGTGCAGGCGCAGGTCGCGCTGGAACGCGGCTACGAAGAACGCCGTGAATACGACGCCCGCTATCGGATGCTGCTGGCCAATACCCGCGATGCGGTGGTGTTCGTGTCGGGCAACGATGGGCGGATCAAGGATCTGAACGCCCCGGCCGCCGTTCTTTTGGGGGCCGCGCGGGACGAGCTGACAGGCACCGCCTTTTCACAGGAATTCAAGGATCGCCGCCGTGGCGAGTTCGTGGATGCGCTGATTGCCCTGGCGGTGTCCGAGTCGAACGAGGATCTGGTGGTTCAGGCCCGCCGCACCCGGCACAAGCTGCGCATCCAGCCGGCGATGTTCCGCGCCGCCGGTGAACGCATCCTGATTTGCCGCCTCGATTCCGAGACCGAGGGCCTGGCCCTCGATGACCGTCTGGCCTCGAACCTGTCGGCGCTTTACCGCGGCAGCACGGATGGTTTCGTATTCTGCGACACCAAGGGCCAGATCGAAGACGCCAACGACGCCTTTCTGGAATTGGTCGATGCCACCCATGCCCGCGAATTGCGCGGCCGCAGCCTGGCCGATTTCCTGGCGCGGGGGCAGATCGATCTAAGCGTGATGCTGGAAAACGCCATGCGCGCGGGCCACATGCGCACCTACGCCACGCGGTTGACCAACGAATTCGGGGCCAAGACATCCGTTGAAATGTCGGTGGCGCATCTGAACAACCGCGAAAAGCCGTCGATGGCCTTTATCATCCGCGATGTCAGCCGAACCGAGGTTCTGCGCAGCGGCCCGCCGGTCTTTGGCGGCGACGAAAGCGCCCATTCCAGCGTGATCGAGCTTGTCGGCTCGGCCTCGTTGAAAGAGATCGTGGCCGAAACCTCGGAAGTGATCGAAAAACTGTGTATCGAGGCCGCGGTCGACCTGACGCGCAACAACCGCGCCGCCGCGGCCGAAATGCTGGGGCTGTCGCGCCAAAGCCTGTATGTCAAGCTGCGCAAATACGGTCTGCTGCACAAAGACGGCGACAGCTGAAACCGGTTTTATCAACGGAAACAATGGCTTGGTGATGCGTCGGCGTATTGGTCGCAGGCGCATTAGTTTCTTGCAACGACTCAGGGTGTCAGGCAAACTAGACACATGAGCGTTACCACAGATTTACAGTCTCGCACCCTGCCCGAACCGGCCGCCATGCTCCGGCTGATCAAGCCGATCACCTGGTTTCCGCCGATGTGGGCCTATCTGTGCGGCACCGTGTCGTCGGGCGTGTCGCCGATGGAAAAGCCCGCGCTGGTGGTGCTGGGCGTGATCCTGGCGGGGCCGATCGTCTGCGGGATGAGCCAGGCCGCCAACGATTGGTGCGACCGGCACGTGGACGCCATCAACGAACCCGACCGCCCGATCCCCTCGGGCCGTATTCCGGGCCGCTGGGGCCTGTGGATCGCGCTGGCCATGTCGGTGCTGTCGCTGCTGGTCGGCGCGCTGCTGGGGCCCTGGGGGTTCGCCGCGACGGTGGTGGGTGTGATCGCCGCCTGGGCCTATTCGGCCGAGCCGGTGCGCCTGAAACGCTCGGGCTGGCTGGGCCCGGGTCTGGTGGGTCTGAGTTACGAAACCCTGCCCTGGTTCACCGGCGCCGCCGTTCTGGCCGCGGGCCGGCCCGACTGGCCGATCATCTGGATCGCGCTGCTTTACGGTATCGGCGCGCACGGGATCATGACGCTCAATGATTTCAAGGCGCTCGAAGGCGACCGGCAGATGGGCGTCAACTCGCTGCCCGTCACGCTGGGCCCCGACCTGGCGGCCAAGGTCGCCTGCGCCGTCATGCTGGTGCCGCAGGCGCTGGTGGTGATGCTGCTGGCGCAATGGGATAGGCCGCTGTACGCGATGGCGGTTCTGGCGCTTGGGCTGGGGCAGGTCTGGGCCATGTCGGTCATGCTGCGCGACCCGCGGGCCAAGGCGCCCTGGTACAACGGCACCGGCGTTCTGATGTATATCACGGGGATGATGGTCGCCGCCTTCGCCCTGCGCGGAATGGGGGCGATGTAAGATGACACTTAGCTGGCTTTCGATCATTCGTCTGGGCCTGGTGCAAATGGCGCTGGGCATGATCGTCGTGCTGACCACCGCCACCATGAACCGCGTGATGGTGGTGGAGCTGGCCCTGCCCGCGATCCTGCCGGGGCTTTTGGTGTCGCTTTACTATGCCACGCAATTCCTGCGCCCGCATTTCGGCCACGGCGCCGACGCGGGTGGGCGGCGCACGCCCTGGATCATCGGTGGTGTCGCCACGCTGGGCGCGGGCGCGATGCTGGCCGCCTTTGCCGTGGGGCTGATGGCGCAATCCACCGCGCTGGGCATCGCCGTCTCGATCCCCGCCTTCCTGCTGATCGGCCTTGGCATCGGCGCGGCGGGCACCAACCTGTTGGCCCTGCTGGCCGCCCGCGTCGCCGAAGGCCGGCAAGCGGCCGCGGGCAGCGCGGTGTGGATCATGATGATCTTTGGCCTGGCCGCCACCGGCATCACCGCGGGCCAGCTGCTTGACCCCTACAGCCCCGCGCGCCTGCTGGCTGTCACCGGCGGCGTGGCGGGCGTGGCGCTGATCCTGACGCTGATCGGAACCTGGGGGCAGGAACGCACGCCGGCCCCGCAAAAACCAACCGAGAACCGCAAACTGGCCTTTCGCGCCGCCGCGGCCGAGCTGTGGGCAGATACCCGCGTGCGGGCCTTCACCATCTTCGTCTTCGCCTCGATGCTGGCCTACAATCTTCAGGATCTGATCCTCGAACCTTTTGCCGGCCATGTCTTTGGCATGACAGTCGGCGAAAGCACCGCCTTGGGCGGGATGCACCACGCCGGCGCGCTGGTGGGGATGCTGGCGGTTCTGCTGTCGGGCACGGTGTTGGCGCGCTGGTTTACCGTGCCGATCCGGGTCTGGATCGTGGGCGGCTGCTTGTTGTCGGGTGCCGCTCTGATCGCGCTGGCCTGGGGCGGGATGCACGCCGCCACATGGCCCATCGCGGCCAACATCTTTACCCTTGGGCTGGCCAATGGCGCCTTTGCCGTCGCTGCCATCGGCGCGATGATGGGCCTGGCCCGCGAAGGCGACGAAAGCCGTGAGGGCATTCGCATGGGCCTGTTCGGTGCGGCGCAGGCCATCGCCTTCGGCGCGGGCTCGTTCCTGGGCACCGCTGCCGCCGACATCATGCGCAGCCTCACCACCAATGACGCGCTGGCCTATGGCAGCGTTTTCGCCGCCGAGGGCGGTGTTTTCCTGATCGCCGCAATCCTGGCCCTGTCGCTGGGCACGCAAACCGCATCCGCGCCAAAGGCCGAGATGATACCGGGGGAGTAATGGACACATGTACGACGTTGTTGTTGTAGGCGGGGGCCCGTCGGGCGCCACCGCCGCCGAGGATCTGGCCCTGCAAGGCCGCACCGTCGCCCTGATCGACCGGGCCGGGCGTATCAAACCCTGCGGCGGCGCGATCCCGCCCCGCCTGATCCGCGATTTCCGCATTCCGCAAAGCCAACTGGTCGCGAAAATCCGCACCGCGCGGATGATCTCGCCCACCGGGCGGCGTGTCGACATTCCCATCGAAAACGGCTTTGTCGGCATGGTCGACCGCGAGGATTTCGACGAATACCTGCGCATCCGCGCGACCGAGGCCGGGGCCGAACGCCTGACCGGCACCTACCTGCGGATCGAGCGTGACAGCACCGGCACCCATGTCGTCTATCGCGACAAGGAAACCGGCGAGGAACGGACGCTGACCACCAAGCTGGTGATCGGCGCCGATGGCGCCCGCAGCAACGTGGCCCGGACCGAGGTGCCCGGCGGCGACCGCATTCCCTATGTCATCGCCTATCACGAAATCGTCGAGGCCCCCGGCCCCCGCGGCGACTATCACCCCGACCGCTGCGATGTGGTCTATGATGGCCGCATCAGCCCCGATTTCTATGGCTGGGTCTTTCCGCATGGCAAATCCGCCAGCATCGGCATGGGGTCACTGGTGAAAGACGTGGACCTGAAAAAAGCCACCGCAGATTTGCGCGCGGCCTCGGGCCTGGCCGACTGCCGCACCATCCGCCGCGAAGGCGCGCCCATCCCCCTGAAACCGCTGGATCGCTGGGACAATGGCCGCGACGTGGTGCTAGCGGGTGATGCGGCGGGCGTGGTCGCGCCCAGCTCGGGCGAGGGGATTTATTACGCCATGATGGGCGGCCGTGTGGCCGCGACCGCGGCCGAGGCCAAATTGAAATCGGGCCTCATCCGCGACCTGCGCCTGGCCCGCAAGCTTTTCATGAAAGAGCATAAATCGGTCTTCAAGGTGCTCGGCGCGATGCAGAACGCCTATTACAAATCCGACGACCGCCGCGAACGTTTCGTCAGCCTGTGCCACGACATCGACGTGCAACGCCTGACATTCGAGGCGTATATGAACAAGGAACTGGTCCGCGCCCGCCCCTTGGCCCATCTGAAAATCGGGGTTAAGAACCTGGCCCATCTGACAGGGCTAGTGCGGGCGGAATACGTATGACCATCATGATCCCGGCCTGGGTGAACGGCGATTTGCAGCCGGTCGAAAAGCTGGCCGCGCATCAGCGCGGGCTGCGCCACAAGGCCGTGTCGGTGTTCGTGATGGACGGCAACCGCGTGCTGATCCAGCGCCGCGCGCTGAGCAAGTATCACACGCCGGGCCTGTGGGCGAACACCTGCTGCACCCATCCCGATTGGGGCGAAGATGCCGCCAGCTGCGCCACCCGCCGCCTGCGCGAAGAACTGGGGATCACCGGCCTGACCTGCGACCATCGCGGACAGGTGGAATACCGCGCCGATGTGGGCGGTGGCCTGATAGAGCACGAGGTGGTCGAGCTGTTCCTGGCCCGCGCCACCGCCGATCTGACGATCCGCCCCGACCCGTCCGAGGTGATGGAAACCCGCTGGGTCGCTGCCGATGTGCTGGCCGAAGAGGTGGCACAGCATCCCGAACGCTTTACCCCCTGGCTGCGGATTTACCTGGCCGAATACGGCGACCTGATTTTCGCACCGGCCGGTTGATCGCGCCTTACCGGCACGCGCGCCAGATTTCCGCGCGATTTCGGGGGAAAACCGCACGGAACCTGTATATTTATGGCGCCTGTAAATATACGGCGCACCAAAAACGGAGGGTCCCAGGCACCCCGGAACCCTCCGCCACCCCACGTGCTCCCTACGCACCACACGTGATCTTGGAATAAGGGTCCGGCCGTCCTGCCCGGATGTCTTTTTCTACCGCGAAAACGCGTCTTGCCGCAAAGCAATAGTCTTGAAAATAAGGGTAAAAACGAAAACGCCCGCCGGTGGCGGGCGCCTCGCAACTTGTGTCCGCGCGCTTAGGCGTAGGCGGACTCTTTGTTGAAATGCTTGGTCAGCATGTAATAGACGACGGCGCGGTACTTGTTGCGCTCGGACCGGCCATAGGTGTCCAACACGCTGTTGATCGCATCCATCAATGCCGGGCTGTCGGCAAGGCCCAACTTCTTGATAAGAAAGTTGTTTTTCACGGTTTCCAGCTCGGCCGGCTGGCTGGCCGCCACGGTCGACGCGTCGTCGTTATAGATCGCCGGGCCGCAACCGATCGTGACCTTGGTCAGCAGATCCATATCCGGCTCCATCCCGCATTTGTTGCGCAGATCGTCGGCATACTTGGCGATCAGCTCGTCACGTTTTCCCATCTCACTCTCCCACCGTTCCCGGTTTTTCAATTAGCTCAACAGCCCCTCGGCTGGCGCAAGGTTAAGCCCAAGTCTTTCATCAAATAAAGGGAAAACTTAGATGCCATTCCCCGCAATGCGCGAGCAACGTGCAGGGGCGGTCACAGCAGTTTGCGCAGTGCGTCGGGGCTGTGCGCGCCGGGTTGCGCGCCCTCGCGTGCCATTTGCGCGACCAAAGCAGTGATCGCGTCATTCACCGGGGTCGCCACGCCAAACGTCCGTCCCAAAAGGGAAATTTCGCCCGACAGGTAATCGATCTCGACGCTTCCGCCCCGTGCCAGGCTTTGCGCGGTCGACCCGCCCACGGTCGTCACGCCCTCGATCGTGCCGGTGCGCATCAGCTCGGCCCGGCGGGGATCGGCCTTGGCGCTCATGTCTTGCCAGGCGATGTTGCCCGCTTTCAGCACGGCCAGCGCCTCGTCCTTGGCGGCTTGGTACAGGTCGTCATACTCCGCATCCTTGCCGAAGGCGGCGGTCAGACCGTTTTGCAGGTTCAGGATCAGCTTGCCGTATTTGCTGGACATCACGTCCTCGTGCAGGAAGGGCAAGATCATGCTGCCCTTGAACGCGCGGGCCAGCCGGGCGTCATCATCATCGGTGCCGCGCGGAAAGCGGCCAATGTCGAACATGCCGAACTTCGGCTCGCAAAAGGCCACCACCTCACCCGGCTCCAGGTAGCTGCCGGGCAGCATCACCGTCACGCCATGCACGTTCGGAAACAGCCGCAATGCCATCGGTTCGTTGGCCACGCCGTTTTGCAGGCAAAAGATCGGCTGTGTCGTCACGCCCTGCGCGCGCAGCGCCTCGAGCGCGGGAAGGGTGTCCTGCGTTTTCATGCACATCAGGATCATGTCGTCGGGCCGAAAGGCGATTTCCGCCGGATCAGAGACGCATTCGAACCGATGCCGCTTGTCATAGACCGGGCTGCGCATGTGCAGACCGTCGCGCTGGATCGCCTTTAACATACGACCGCGCGCGATGCCGACAACATCAACCCCGTTGTCGCAAAGCGCCGCCGCCACCGCCCCACCGATGGCCCCCACGCCGTAAACGATCACCCGCATCTTGCATCCCCCAAATGAAAAGGCCCCGGATTGTCCGGGGCCCATCGTGATGGTCTATGGCGCGGGGTTCAATACCGGTAATGCTCGGGCTTGAAGGGGCCTTCGGGCGTGACGCCGATATACTCGGCCTGGTCCGCCGACAGGGTCGACAGTTTCACGCCGATCCGATCCAGGTGCAGGCGCGCGACCTTTTCATCCAAATGCTTGGGCAGGATATAGACCTTGTTTTCGTACTCATCGCCCTTGGTCCACAGCTCCATCTGGGCCAGCACCTGGTTGGTGAACGACGCCGACATCACGAAAGACGGGTGGCCCGTGGCGTTGCCCAGGTTCAGCAGACGGCCCTCGGACAGCAGGATGATGCGGTTGCCGTTCGGCATCTCGATCATGTCCACCTGGTCCTTGATGTTGGTCCACTTGTGGTTTTTCAGGGCCGCGACCTGAATTTCGTTGTCGAAATGGCCGATGTTCCCGACGATGGCCATGTCCTTCATCTCGCGCATGTGCTCGATGCGGATCACGTCCTTGTTGCCGGTGGTGGTGATAAAGATATCGGCGGTCGAAACCGCGTCTTCCAGCGTCACAACCTCGAACCCGTCCATGGCGGCCTGCAGGGCGCAGATCGGGTCGATCTCGGTCACTTTGACCCGTGCTCCAGCACCGGCCAGCGACGCGGCTGAGCCTTTGCCCACGTCGCCATAGCCACAAACCACGGCGACCTTGCCGGCCATCATCGTATCGGTGGCGCGGCGGATGCCATCGACCAGCGACTCTTTGCAGCCGTACTTGTTGTCGAATTTCGACTTGGTGACGCTGTCGTTCACGTTGATCGCGGGAAAGGGCAGGTGGCCCTTTTCCATCATCTTGTACAGGCGATGCACGCCGGTTGTGGTTTCTTCGCTGACGCCCTTGATCATGTGGCGCTGCTTGATGAACCAGCCGGGGGTTTCGGCGATCCGCTTGCGGATCTGGGCGAACAGGTATTCCTCTTCCTCGCTGGTGGGCACGGCGATCAGGTCTTCTTCGCCTTCCTCGACGCGGGCGCCCATCAGGATGTACAGGGTTGCGTCGCCGCCATCGTCCAGGATCATGTTCGCGCCGCCATCGGGGAACTGAAAGATCTGGTCGGTGTAGCTCCAGTAATCCTCCAACGTTTCGCCCTTGACGGCAAAGACCGGCGTGCCGCCCGCGGCAATCGCGGCAGCGGCGTGATCCTGCGTGGAAAAGATGTTGCACGAGGCCCAGCGCACATCCGCGCCAAGGGCCACCAGCGTTTCGATCAGAACCGCGGTTTGGATCGTCATGTGCAACGATCCTGCGATGCGCGCGCCTTTCAGCGGTTTGGCGTCACCGTATTCTTCGCGCAGGGCCATCAGGCCCGGCATTTCGGTTTCTGCGATGTCCAGTTCCTTGCGGCCGAAATCGGCCAGGTTGATATCCTTGACGACGTAATCCTGGGTCACGGGGAAAGCTCCTTATCTCTTTGGCGATGCAGGTAGCATGGTGGATGACACAGGGCAACGCTGCACGGTTTACAGGGGGCGGGCGCAGGGCTAGTCAGGCAGTATTGCCCACCAAACAGGACGATTGCGCATGACAAAGCCACCCCGCGCCTGGCAAAGGATGCTGTCGGGCCGCCGGCTTGACCTGCTGGACCCGACCCCGATGGATATCGAGATCGAGGACATCGCCCACGGCCTGGCCTTTGTCGCGCGGTGGAACGGGCAAACCTATGGGGATTACGCCTATTCAGTGGCCGAACACTCGTTGCTGGTGGAAACGCTGTTCGGGCGGTTGGTGTCCAACGCCACGCCTGCGCAACGTTTGACCGCGCTGCTGCACGACGCGCCGGAATACGTGATCGGCGACATGATCAGCCCGGTGAAATCCGCGGTCGGGCCCGGCTATGACGAGCTGGACAAGCGGCTGGCGGCGGCCATTCATATCCGGTTCGGCCTGCCTGCTGTGCCTGCCGCGACTCTGAAAAAGCAGATCAAGAAGGCCGACCGCATCAGCGCCTGGATGGAGGCCACCCAGATCGCGGGCTTTGCCGAGGCCGAGGCGACCAAGTTCTTTGGTCGCCCTTCGCCCGAAGTGATCGACGGGCTGGCCATTCACCTGCGCCCCCCGGTCGAGGTGCGCGCCGAGTTTACCGCGCGCCATGCCACGCTTTTGGAGATGATGGGATGATCCATATCCGCCGCGCAGGTGCTTTGGATGCCGCGCCGATGGCCGAGCTTCTGAACGCGATCATCGCGGAGGGCGGCACCACCGCGATGACCGAGCCTGTGACGCGCGCCCATTTCGAGCGCCGGATCGCCACCGCCCCCGACCGCAGCGCCTGGCACCTGGCCGAGGATGCGGGCGGCGCGGTTCTGGGATTTCAATACATCGTGCCAAACGATGCCCTGCCACCCGATGCCTGCGAAATCGCCACCTTCGTGGAAATCGGGCGCACGCAGCTGGGCATCGGCTCGCGCCTGTTTGCGGCCACGCAAGATGCCGCGCGGCAGATGGGCTATGCCTGGATCAACGCGACGATCCGCGCCGACAACAGCGGGGGGCTGGCCTATTACCAGTCGCGCGGGTTCGAAACCTATGCCCGCGAAAACGGTATTCAGCTGAAAAATGGCCTGACCGTCGACCGTATCCGCACCCGTTTCGATCTGTGATCTTTGCGCTTGAACGGCGCCCACCTTGCCGATAAAAGCCGCGCGAGCGCCGCTGTAGCTCAGCTGGTAGAGCACGTCATTCGTAATGATGGGGTCGGGGGTTCGAGTCCCTTCAGCGGCACCACTTTCCCACATCCCGGTTTTACAGTTGCGCGGAAACCACGCGTCGCCTCTTGATTTGCGAATTCTTCCCTGCCATATCGTGAACAGCGTTCATGTATTTGGTAAAGGGCCGTCGTGACCTTTGGTTTGCCATCTCGTCTTGCCGTGCAGATCGCCGGAACGGGCCATGCGTTGCCGAAAACTCGTGTGTCTTCGGAAGAGCTGGATCGCCGGTTGGGATTTGTCCCTGGGCGGCTTGAAGCGCTGTCGGGGGTGCGGGCGCGGTTCGTTTGCGAAGACGAGGGTCAGATCGATATTGCGGTGGCCGCGGCCCAAGGGGCGATGGACGATGCCGGTTGCCGCGCGGATGACATCGACCTCGTGCTGGGCGCTTGCGCCGTGCCCTACCAGCCATTGCCGGCCACCGCCCCCCTGGTGATGGCCCGGCTTGGCCTGCGCGACGGGGCGGCGGCGGCGTTCGATGTGAATGCCACCTGCCTAAGCTTTCTGTCTGCGCTTGAACTGGCCGCGTCCCGGCTGGCATTGGGCCAAAGCACATGCGCGCTTGTCATCGCGTCCGAGGTCGCCTCGCGCGCCTTGCCGTGGGACGATCAGCCCGATGTCGCGGCCCTGTTCGGCGACGGGGCGGCGGCGGCGATTCTGCGGCGCGCGGATACCGAAGGCCCGGCCGTCCTGGCCAGCCTGATGCGCAGCTATCCCAGCCATTATGACGCCTGCCAGATCGGCGCAGGCGGCACGCGTTTCGATTATCGCACCCAGCGCGAGGCGTTCGAGGCGCACAGCCTGTTTCGCATGGATGGCAAGCAGCTGTTTCGCATCACGCATCAGCATTTCCCGGGCTTCGTCTCCGACCTTTTGGCGAAGGCCGGGTGGCAAGCCGGTGATGTCGACATGATCGTGCCGCACCAGGCCAGCCCGGCCGCGCTGCGTCACATGGTGGCGCGCACGGGGCTGTGCGCCGAACGGGTGGTGGATATCGCGGCCGAGTATGGCAACCAGATCGCCGCGTCGATTCCAACCGCGCTGGACGTCGCGCGCCGACAGGGGCGGGTTGGCGCGGGCAGCCGCATCCTGATGCTGGGCACATCGGCGGGCGTTTCCTTTGGCGGCATGGCGGTAAGGTTGTGACGATGGATCGGGTGATCGTGACAGGCGCAACCGGGTTTCTGGGGCAGGCATTGGTGCGGCACCTGTTGGCCCGCGGCGTGGCGGTCGTTGCGCTGGGCCGCGATCCGCAGGCACTGGCACGGCTGGATGCGATGGGGGCGCAGGCCGTGCCGCTGGATCTTGCCAAAGGCGTGCCGCCGGACAGCGTGCGTTGCATCGGTGCGGCGGCCGGCATGGTGCATTGTGCGGCGCTGTCTTCGGCCTGGGGTCCGCGCGCCGATTTCGTTGCAGCCAATGTCACCGGCACGGCCAGTGCGATCGCGCTGGCCCGCGCCGTCGGCGTGCGGCGCCTTGTCGGCATTTCGTCGCCCACGGTTCTTTACGCCCATCGCGATCAACTGGGCCTGGCCGAGAACGCGCCGTTGCCGCCCCCGGTCAATGCCTATGCCGAAACCAAGGCCACGGCAGAACGGCTGCTACGCGACGCATCCGATCTTGGCCCGGTGATCCTGCGGCCGCGCGGGATCTACGGCGATGGCGATACCGCCCTGCTGCCCCGCCTTTTGACCGCCGCCGCCCAAGGCCCGCTGCCCCTGTTGCGCGGCGGCGCCGCACAGATCGACCTGACCCATGTATCCGACGTGGTGCGCGCCATCGACCTGGCCCTTGATGCCGGCGCCTGGGCCGAGGGCGAAACTTTTCATATTTCCGGTGGCACCCCGATTGCGGTGACCGAGATCGTCAATCGCGCCTGCGCCGCAACCGGCCAAAGCGTGCGCTGGCGCGCCTTGCCCTGGCGGCTGATGATGGCCGCCGCCGTTCTAAGCGAGATGCGCCCACCCACGCGACCCGAACCGCGTCTGACGCGCTACAAGGTGGGTCTTTTCGCGTTCCGGCAATCGCTGGATATTTCCAAGGCACGCGACATGCTGGGATGGACGCCCCAAATCAGCTTTGACGAAGGGCTTGAGCTGACGATCCGAACGCAGCGTGCCGCATGACCCCGGTTTTCGCCAACAGCGCCACGATCATGTCGGCCGAGCGGCTGGTTCTGCGCGGTGGCGGGCGGAGCAAGCTGTCGATCCCGGTGCGATACGGCATTCTGCGCCATCCTGACCGCGGCGGTATTCTGATCGATACCGGCTATGGCCCCGCTGTGACGCAGGCCGCCGGCCGTAGCTGGATCATGCGGGCCTATACACGGGCGCTGGGGCCCCGTCTGCAACCCGAGGGCGCAATTGACACGGCGCTGGCGCGGCTGGGCATGGGGGTAAAGGACATCGCCCATGTCATCGTCACCCATTTCCACGCCGATCACGTGTCGGAACTGCACCGCTTTCCGAATGCGCAGGTCTGGGCCAGTGCCGGCGCGCTGCAAGCGATCCGGGCGGGCAGCGCGTTCGCCAGTATCCGTCACGGGGTGTTTCCCGAACTCCTGCCCGATGACCTGGAATGCCGCCTGACCGATCTGGGGTCGCTGCCGCAGGTGGCAGCGCCTTTGGGCTTGGGGCAGGGGGGCGACCTGTTCGGCGATGGCTCGGTCCTGGCCATCGACCTGCCCGGCCATGCCGACGGGCATTATGGGCTGTGCTTCCCGCAGTTGGCGCAGCCGTTGCTTTACGCGGTCGATGTGCAATGGGTTTTGCCCGCTGTGCTGGAAAACCGATTGCCCGGCTTTCCGGCCAGCATGGTGGCGGCAGATGGCGCAGCGTTGAAACGATCCGCCCGGCGCGTGGCCGAGTTTCACGGGCAGGGCGGCGCGGTTTTGCTGTGCCACGACCCGGCGCCATCACCCTTTGACATGGGCACTGGCGATGGCTGAACTGGCCCACGCCGCCCTGGCTTTTGCCGAAACACTGTGGGTGACGCGACGGGGGCGCAGCAGGGCGTCGTTTCTGCGCTGGCAGGCGCGGCAACTGGATCACTGGCTACGTCACGATCTGCCGCGCGTCGATTTTTATGCCGACAGCCCCCCGCAGCTTTCCGCGCTGCCGGTGATCGACAAGGCGATTATGATGGGCGATTTCGCCGCTTTCAACCGTGGCCGCATCACCGCCGAACAAGGCTGGGCCGCGTTGGAAAGCGACGGCCAGATCGGCAACATCTCCATCGGTGCCAGCACCGGCACCAGCGGCAATCGCGCGCTTTTCGCCATCACGGGGCCCGAGAGGTTTCGTTGGCTGGGCACGATCCTGGCCAAGACGATCCCCGGTTTCCTGCTGCGGCCCGAGCGGGTGGCGGTGCTGCTGCCGCGCGGCTCGGTCCTTTATGACGCGGCGAACCGGACCAGCCGGATCACCCTGCGTTTTTTCGATCTGCGCGAGGGGCCGGAACGCTGGATCGCCGGGTTGGAGGCGTTCGCTCCCACTACCATTGTCGCCCCGCCCCGCGTCCTGCGCCATCTGGCCGAGCAAAAGGCGCGGATCGCCCCAAACAGGCTCTATTCCGGCGGAGAAACGCTGGATCCCGTGGATCGCGCGGTGATCGAGCGCGGGTTCGGGGTGATGCTGGGCCAGATCTACATGGCGACCGAGGGGCTGTTTGGCGTGACCTGCACATATGGCAAACTGCACCTGGCCGAGGATGCCAATCATT
>JAASTF010000318.1 GCA_021767525.1 Paracoccaceae bacterium | reverse complement strand
CCTTTGCCCCATATGCGCGATCAAGACGCCAACGCACGCGCCTCTGTCGAAAGGGGTTACACCCCTACGGTTACAGCAGCGACGGTAACGTCTCCCTTGGAACTTGGCCTTACCCGCCACCGGTCTGAACGGAGATGACCATGAACGCTTTTGTAACCGGGCCCGTGCCCGCATTCGACGTATCTTTGTCGCGCGCCGAGGCGCATATCCTGTCCCACCGTTTCGACCGCCCCACGCTGGTCATCGACCGCGATGCCGTCGTGCGCCGCTACGCCGCGCTGGCGCAGGGCCTGGGCCGTGCTCACATCCATTACGCCGTCAAGGCAAACCCCGCGCCCGAGCTTCTGGCCGCGCTGGCACAGGCCGGCTCGGGTTTTGACGCCGCCAGCCGCGCCGAGATCGACATGTGCCTCGCCGCTGGCGCCACGCCCGATCACATCAGCTTTGGCAACACGATCAAACGCGCGGGCGATATCGCCTGGGCGCATCAGCAGGGCATCACGCTCTTTGCCGCCGATGCCGAGGAAGAGCTGGAAAAGATTGCCCGCCACGCGCCCCGTGC
The DNA here is from genome assembly GCA_021767525.1 of Paracoccaceae bacterium. Taxonomy (GTDB): domain Bacteria; phylum Pseudomonadota; class Alphaproteobacteria; order Rhodobacterales; family Rhodobacteraceae; genus Lutimaribacter. The sequence goes on along the minus strand of JAASTF010000318.1, from coordinate 3,414 downwards.
CCGCGTTTACATCCGGATGCTGGTGCTCAACAGCCAGGCCGACTGGCCGCTGTCGCGCAAATTCGGCTGCGCCCCTGACAAGGCGCTGGACCTGATGGCGCTTGCCACCCGCCTGGGCCTGAACCCGGTCGGCCTGTCGTTCCATGTCGGCTCGCAAACGCGCCGCGCCGCCATGTGGGCCCCGGTTCTGGACCAGGTGGCCCAGGTTTGGCACGCCGCACGCGACGCCGGCCACGCGCTTGAGCTGCTGAATATCGGTGGCGGCTTCCCCGCGTTTTACGGCGAGGCGGTGGATGCGCCCCAGCTGTATGCCGCCAAGGTGATGCAGCAGGTCACCGAGCGGTTCGGCGACGTGCCCCATGTCATGGCCGAACCGGGCCGCGGCCTGGTGGCCGAGGCCGGCGCCATCGCCGCCGAGGTTCTGCTGGTGTCGCGCAAATCCGACACCGACCTGAACCGCTGGGTCTATCTGGATATCGGCCGTTTCTCGGGCCTGGCCGAAACCGAGGGCGAGGCGATCCGTTACCAGTTCCTGACCGCCCATGACGGCGAGCCGACCGCGCCCTGCATCCTGGCCGGCCCGTCCTGCGACAGCGCCGACGTGCTCTATGAAAAACGCCCCGTCGATCTGCCCATCGGCCTGGCTGCGGGCGACTGTATCGTGATCCGCAATTGCGGCGCCTATACCTCGACCTACGCCTCGGTCGGGTTCAACGGCTTCCCCCCGCTCGACGTGGTGGTGATCTAAGCCCGGGCGCAGATCGGGGCCGGCGCCCCTTCGCCAAGGCAGGCCGCACGGCCTGACAAGCGCGCCGCCCCGCAAACCGCGCGGTCCTGGGAGGAGACCGCGCGGTTTTTGTATTTTTATCGGCCTTGTAAATATACGCGGGCTGCGACACCCTCGCGCAAATCCCATCGCGAGGCCCCATGACCGAACCCGCCGACGCCGCCCAACGCCGCGCCATTCCGCCGGTGATCTGCTATCCCACCGACACCCTGCCGCAGCCCGACATGGCGCTTTACACAGCTGCCCGGGACGGGGCCGATAAAACCGGCGAGGTCTTGGTGCCCCCCCGCGACGCGCGGTGCTTCCACGTGCCCGCCGGTCATTTCTTTCGCATCTCCAGCGTCGAAGGCCCGCAGGTTGGCGATCTTAACCTGTGGAACGCAAAGGATTTATCCGAACGTTTCTATTCCGGCAAAACCCGCGCGCTGCACGGCACGCACCTGACCACCGGCCACCGCATGTGGTCGTCCTTTCCCACGCTGCGCCCGATGGCGACCGTCACCCACGACACGCTGGGCTGGTATGGCAAGGACGCGTTCGGCGGCTCGGTCCACGATGTGATCGGCACGCGCTGCGATCCCTATACCGGCAACCTGCTGTCGGGCACGCAATATCACCATTGCTGTCACTCGAACCTGACCCGCGCGCTGGCCGATGAAACCGGCCAAAGCCTGGCCCAGGCCGAAAGCCAAGTGCATGATGTGCTTAATGTTTTCATGTGCACCGGCTTTACCCGCGACACCGGCCAATATTTCATGAAGGCCAGCCCGGTCCGCCCCGGTGACTACATCGAGTTTTTCGCCGAAATCGACCTGCTTGGCGCGCTCAGCGCCTGCCCGGGCGGCGATTGCTCGTCCGAGCACAGCTCGGACACAGCCGCCTGTTATCCGCTGCTGGTCGAAACTTTCGCGCCCGCGCCGGCGGCGTTGAAAGGCTGGACCCCACCGCCGCCCAACGGCTACGACCGCAGCCACGGGCGCTAGGCGTTATTCGCCCCGCCGCTCGATGACCTGGCAGGGCCAGTCGGGCAGGTAATCCGGCTGGTTGATGCGGCGCCTTTCGTTGCAGCCCGCCAGCGCCTCGGCCGCAGCCTGAGCCTGATCGCCGCGCCCCGCCACCCAGTAGGACGCGCCGTTTTCAGACATGGCAAAGGCCCCCGGCCCCGTGCTGCGGCGAAAGCGGGCCAGTTGCTGCTGCACGGCGGCGCTGCCGGTTTGCGCGCCTGTCGGGTCGCTGCGCCGGTCGATCACGCGGCACGCACGACCACGCCGGTCGCAGCGCGCCACCGCGTTGGTTTCAGCGGCGGCCATTGAGTTATGCTCGCCCGACCAGCCCCAGGCGCTGCCATCCTGCGACACGGCGAAAGCCGCGAAAAATCCGGCCTCCTCTTGCCATGTTGCATAGGCCGCGGCCGCGTTTTCACTTAGCCGCTCGTCACTCGTGTCAGGCTTTGCCCTGCTGCGATGATCCAATGGCGGCATCGCACCCAGAACCGTCACCACCACGAGGCCGACGCCGACGATCATCCAATCGCGCCCTGTCAGTTTGAAAAATCCGCGCCACATGGCCAAAGTGCAGCCACGGCCCCCGTCCCAAGGCAAGCATGCCCTTGTAAGCGGGCGAAACTATGTGGCATCGTCAACCACCACGCGGCCCGGCGCCGCGCCAAGACAACACCCGAGGCCGCCATGACCAAACCCTGCATCATCTGCGTCGCCATCACCGGCTCTGTCCCGCAGAAATCCGACAACCCGGCCGTGCCGATCACCATCGACGAGCAGATCGAGTCGACCCAAGAGGCGTTCGAGGCCGGCGCCGCGATCTGCCACGCCCATGTGCGCGAAGAGGACGGCACCCCCACCTCTGACCCCGAGCGGTTCGCCCGCCTGAAGGAAGGGCTGGAAAAGCACTGCCCGGGCATGATCATCCAGTTTTCAACCGGCGGTCGGTCGGGCGCGGGCCAGGCACGCGGGGGCATGCTGCCGCTGCGGCCCGACATGGCCTCGCTTTCGGTGGGGTCGAACAACTTTCCCACGCGGGTATACGAAAACCCGCCCGATCTCGTGGATTGGCTGGCCGCCGAAATGCGCAAATACGAGGTGAAGCCCGAAATCGAATGCTTCGATCTTTCGCATATTCACCAGGCCGCCAAGATGAATGCCGATGGCCGCATCCCGGGCAAGCTCTATGTGCAGTTCGTTATGGGGGTGAAGAACGCGATGCCGGTCGATCGTCCCACCTTCGATTTCTACATCGAAACCGTGAAACGCATCATGCCCGATGCGGAATGGTGCGCCGCGGGTATCGGCGCAGGCCAGATCGTGGTCAACGAATGGTCGGTCGCGGCCGGTGGCCACGCGCGCGCGGGGCTTGAAGACAACGTGCGGCTCGACAAATCCACGCTCGCACCTTCGAACGCGGCGCTGATCCGGCGCGTGACCGATCTGTGCGAGAAATACGAACGTCCCGTGGCCACGGCGGCACAGGCGCGTCAGATGCTCGGGCTGCGTCCGGCCTGACAGGCACGGCACCCGGCTTCATCTTGCCCCGTAAACTTCCGGGTGAATTGCCCGGAACGGGCAACTGGGGCAGCGCCCCTTTTGCGCCGCCCCGCAGGGCGGCGCCGG
>JAASTF010000317.1 GCA_021767525.1 Paracoccaceae bacterium | reverse complement strand
TTAACCTCGCAACCTTACGCGACATCGCGCCGCGCCGCCTTGATACGCATCAAACCGGCGCGCGGCGTCACGCCGGTGACGCAACGAAAGCGCATCTTGGGTTGCAAGACGGCGCCCGCGCCTATGTCATGGACAAGCAACAGGAGGAGACGCATATGAAAACCGCAACCGTCGCGGCCTTGGCCGCCAGTATCGTGGCAACACCGCTTATGGCCGAAAACCGCATCGACACCATTCGCCCCGACGCCCCCGCGCTAGCCCCTTACGGCGACTATGCCGTGGGCGTGCAGGAACGCAGCTTTACCGTGCCGGGCCGCGTCGACATCCTGAACGTGACCGCGGACGCCACCCCCACCTATGACCGCCCGCTGACCGTGGAAATCTGGTACCCGGCGGCCGAGGGGACCGACCCGGGCGGCACCTACGAAACCGTCATCCGCGACGGGCAAACCGCCACCACGCTGCATGGCCGCGCCGCGCGCGATGCCGACCCGGCCGAGGGCACATTCCCGCTGATCGTCATCAGCCACGGCTATCCCGGAAACCGCTTTCTGATGAGCCACCTGGGCGAGAACCTGGCCTCCAAGGGCTATGTCACCGTGTCGGTCGATCACACCGACAGCACCTATTCCGACCAGGCGGCCTTTGGCTCGACGCTCTATAACCGCCCTTGGGACCAAAAGGCCGTGATCGATTTCATGGCCGGGCTCGATGGCCCGCTGGGCGCGATCACCGACACCGGCACCACCGGCGTGATCGGCTATTCCATGGGCGGTTACGGCGCGCTGATCTTTGGCGGTGCGGGCGTGACGGAACAGGCCGTCGGCTATGAATGGGGCACGCCGCAGGGCCTGTTGGCCGCGAACCAGGCGGGCAGCGACAGCCATGAATCGCTGGTGGACGACCGGGTAAAGGCGATCATCGCCATCGGCCCCTGGGGCAAGAACTACAATTTCTGGGACGAAACCGGCCTGGCAGGCCTGCGCAAGCCCACGCTGCTGATGGCCGGCTCGGTCGACGATGTGTCGGTCTATCCGGCGATGCGCCAGATCTTCGAACAGGCCACCGGCACCGACCGGCACCTGCTGACCTTCATCGGCGCCAATCACAACGCAGCCGCCCCCATGCCCGCCCCGGCCGAGGCGTGGGAGGATACCGGCATCCTCGATTTCACGCCGTTCGACCACTATGCCGACGCGGTCTGGGACAATGTGCGCATGAACAACATCGCCCAGCATTTCGCCACAGCCTTCATGAACCTGCACCTGAAAGGCGACGGCGACATGGCGCGCTATTTCGACCTGGTGGAATATGCCGAAGAGGGCCAGGTATCGCTGACCGACGCGGGCGAGGAGCAGGACGATCACAGCTATTGGGCGGGGTTCGATCCGCGCACGGCGGCTGGCCTGCGGTTCGAGACGCTGAAACAGGGGCAGTGATGCGCGACTATACCGTCGAGCTGAACGGCCACGGGTTCCACATCCGCGAATGGGGGGCGCCCGACGCGCCCCCCATCCTGGCGCTGCACGGCTTTCCCGAATATGGCGGGGCGTGGTCCGAGCTGGCCGCCCACCTGCCCGAATACCGCGTGATCGCCCCCGACCAGCGCGGCTTTGGCCAAAGCTGGGCACCGCAGGATGCGGGCGATTACAAGACCGCGAAACTGGTGGGCGACATGGCCGCGCTGATTGGCCAGATCGGCGCGCCCGTCACCGTGCTGGGCCACGATTGGGGCGCGGCGGTGGCCTATGGTCTGGCGATGTTCCAGCCCGCGCTGGTGGATCGGCTGATCGTTATGAACGGCGTGCATCCCGCGCCGTTCCAGAATGCGCTGGCCGCGGGCGGCGCGCAAACCGCCGCGTCGCAATACATCCCGTGGCTGCGCGCGGAAGGGTCGGAAAACAGGCTGGCCGCCGACGATTTCGCCAAGCTGCGCGCACTGTTTTCCGCGAACATGGATATGAGCTGGCTCGCCGGGCCGCGGCTGGAGGACTACATGGCCGAATGGGCCCGCCCGGGGCGGATGCGCGGCATGGTGAACTGGTATCGCGCGTCGCCGCTGGTGGTGCCCGAACCGGGCCAGCCCGCCACCGGCCTGCCCGCCCTGCCCCATGACAAGCTGCGCGTGCCTATGCCCCACCTGCTGATCTGGGGCGAGAATGACACCGCGCTCTTGCCCGAGGCGACCGAGGGGCTCGAGGCGTATTGCGCCGATCTGACCCGCGTCACCGTGCCGGGGGCCGATCACTGGCTGCATCATCAGCAACCCGAAAAGGTGGCGCAGATCATCCGCGACTGGCTGTCGGACGCGCCCTAATCCCAGCCGACGAACCGCGCCACATCCTCGACCGGGCGGCGGCGCGACACCACGCTGTTGGCGGCAAAGCTTTCGTCGGGCCAGCCCAGCGCCACGCAGGTCAGGATCACCTGGTCGTCGGGAATCCCCGCCTCTTGGCGCACCACGGGCGATTGCATGATGCCCTGCCCGTTGATCACCGCGCCCAGGCCCCGGCTCCAGGCCGCCAGCACCAGGCCAAAGGTGACGGCCCCAAGGTCGAAATGCGCGATGGTGCCATTGTCTTGCAAGTCGCGGTCATAGGTCATCACGATCGACACCGGCGCGTCGAACTGGCGAAAGCCGCGCATCACCCAATCCTGCCGGCGCGCCTTGTCGTCGCGTTCGATCCCCATCGCGCCAAACAGCTGCTTGGCGATCTCCACCTGGCGATCGCGATGCACGCCCGCATAGGCGCCGTGATCGGGGATTTCACGCTGCGGCGGGATGCCCGCCAGCATCCGCTCGGAATTGCCCGCGCGCACCCGGTCCAGCACCTCGCCCGTCAGCACATGCATATGCCACGGCTGCGTGTTCATCGACGACGGCGCCCGGTTCGCCAGCGCGATCACCTCTTCGATCAACGCCCGCGGCACCGGCTTGTCCAGGTAGCCCCGGATGCTGCGCCGCCCCATCATCGCCTCGTCCAGTTCCATCGCGCACCTCCCTTGCATCACCGCCCGACGCTAACCGCGCCTGCGCCCCGCCGTCAGCCGTTTCGCTGCGTCACCCACTTCCCCTGGCCCGGCCCCTCTGCCATACTGCGCGCCAACCAACCAAAAGCATGAGCAGCACAAGACATGGCCGACGATCTTCTGTCCCCGACCGAGTCCTCCGATTACGATGCCGCCTCGATCCAGGTGCTCGAGGATATGGAGCATGTGCGCCTCCGCCCCGGCATGTATATCGGCGGCAAGGACGACCGCGCCCTGCACCACATGGTGGCCGAGATCATCGACAACTCGATGGACGAGGCGGTGGCCGGCCACGCCACCTGGATCGAGGTCGAGCTGCACGAAAACGGCCATGTCAGCGTGCGCGACAACGGCCGCGGCATCCCCACCGGCCCGCACCCCAAGGACCCGTCGAAATCGGCGCTGGAAATCATCTTTTGCACCCTGAACGCGGGCGGCAAATTCTCGGGCGACAATTACGAAACCTCGGGCGGCCTGCACGGCGTCGGCTCGTCGGTGGTGAACGCGCTGTCTGACCACCTTCGGGTCGAGGTCGCGCGGAACAAAGAACTTTATGCGATGGAATTTTCCCGCGGCGTGCCCCAAGGCAAGCTCGAGAAAATCGGCGCCGCCCCCAACCGCCGCGGCACAGCCGTCACCTTCCACCCCGATGCGGAGATCTTTGGCTCGCTGAAACTCAAGCCCGCGCGCCTGTTCAAGATGGCGCGCTCCAAGGCGTATCTGTTCTCGGGCGTCGAAATCCGCTGGAAATGCGCGATCAACGACGGAGAAACACCGCAAGAGGCGAAATTCCACTTTCCCGGCGGCCTCTCGGATTACCTCAAAGAGGCGATGGGCGGCGCCTCCACCTATGCCGAAAACCCCTTTGCCGGCACCGTGTCGTTCGAGAAATTCAAAGCCCCCGGCAAGGTCGAATGGGCCATCAACTGGACGCCCGCGCGCGACGGCTTCATCCAATCCTACTGC
>JAASTF010000316.1 GCA_021767525.1 Paracoccaceae bacterium | reverse complement strand
CGCCTCCGGCAACGGCTTGTTGCCCAACTCGTGCGCAAGGTGATGCGTCAGGAAATGACCCGTCACCCGCAACGCCTCGACGATCTCGGAATCCGTCCCCTCACCCTGTCCCAGAAGGCAGGCGGGCAAGGGCAGCAAACGGTCGGCCCAGTCACCCGCCCCAGCCCTTGAAACCGCCCGTCCCGTGCGCGGCGAGACATAGGCCAACCCCTCTTCAGCCCCCGTTACAGCGCAGCGCGACAAGTCCAGCCCATAGCCCAGATCCTCAAGCAAAACCTGCTCCCACCGCAGGTAAGCCAACGGCCAGAGATCGGAATCTCCCAGCAAATCCAGTAGGTTCTGACTGTGCCGGTACAGGCTTTCATGGGCCTCGCGTTCGGGCAGCGCGAACTGCAACAGCGCAACGACCGCGTTCAACCCCGCCAGCGCCAGCCTGTCGCCCATCACCGCCGCCATCCGGCTGCGCAACGGCTCGACCGTGAAGGCGCCGATGTGATCCTCCAGCCGCGCGCGCCAGGTCAGGTCAAGCTGCGCGCCGGGTTGCAGCACCGGCGCCATCCGCCGCCCCGCCCCACCGCGCACGACGCCGGCATGGCGCCCGCGCGAGGGTGTGAACACCTCGATGATCGCGGCGCTTTCGCCATGCCTGCGGCTATGCAGCAATATGCCCTGATCGCGCCATTCCATGCCGGATCATCCCGCGCAATCTCCAGAAAAACAAGGGGTTATCCCAGCCCCGCCTGATCCAGCAAATGCCGCCCGTCGCGGTCTTCGACCTCGATCACCCACAGGTCGGGATCGGTGGCGCGCTGCCGCGCAAGCGCCGCATCGACACCGTCCTCTTCGCCCTCTGCCAGCACGTCCCAGACCCGGTCGCCACTTGCCAGGTCGAAGGTGCGGTGAAACAGCCGCGCCTGTCCGTCCAGCGTATTCAGCTTGATCATCACCGCGCCCCCGGTGTCGTCGCCATGGGCCACCACAAAGGCGGGGATATCCATCAGCCGCAACCGCGCCAGGTAGGCATCGACCCAGAACCGCGCAGTCAGCCGGGCGCTCATGTCGGCACCTTCATCTTGCTGAAAATACTCATGAAACCCGGCCGGCCATCAGGCATTCCCGTCGCGGAAATCAAGCCCCATTTCCGAATAACGCTCGGCCTCGTCCAGCCAGTTTTCGCGCACCTTGATCTGCAGGAACAGGTGCACCCGGCGGCCCAGGAACTCTTCCAGCTCCTCGCGGGCGGCTTTGGAGATCGCCTTGATCGTCTCGCCCTTCTTGCCGAGGATGATGCCCTTGTGCCCGTCCCGCGCGACATAGATCACCTGGTCGATCCGGGCCGAGCCGTCCTTGCGTTCCTCCCAGTTCTCGGTTTCGACGGTCAACTGATAGGGCAATTCCTGGTGCAGCCGCAGCGTCAGCTTTTCGCGCGTCATTTCCGCCGCGATCATGCGCAGCGGCAGGTCGGCGATCTGGTCCTCGGGGTAAAGCCACGGACCTTCGGGCAATTCGCCCGCCAGCCACGTCTTGAGGTCTTCGACGCCATGACCCTTTTCCGCCGAGATCATGAAGGTTTCGGCGAAATCGTAGCGGTCGTTCATGTCCTTTGTCAGCGCCAGCAGAACCGGTGCCTCGACGCGGTCGATCTTGTTGATCGCCAGGGCGACCTTGCGGCCCTTGGCCACCTCGGGCAGTTCGGCCAGGATCGCCTCGACCCCTTCGGTCACGCCGCGATGCGCCTCGATCAGCAGCACGACGACATCGGCATCCGCCGCCCCGCCCCAGGCCGCCGCGACCATCGCGCGATCAAGGCGCCGGCGCGGTTTGAACAAACCGGGCGTATCGACAAACACGATCTGCGTGTCGCCTTGCAGCGCGACACCGCGAATGCGCGCACGGGTGGTCTGCACCTTGTGCGTGACGATCGAAACCTTGGCCCCCACCATCCGGTTGGTGAGGGTCGATTTGCCGGCATTCGGTTCACCGATCAGGGCGACAAAGCCGCAGCGCGTGGTCATTCTGGTCTATCCTTCGTGATAATGCGGGCGGCATAGCCGATTGCGGCCGCCAAGGCGAGTCCGCTTGATCGGGCGCGCGGATGCGCGCGGTCAACCCGAGGCCGGCAACCGCGCCAGCAGCGCCTTGGCCGCGGCCTGTTCGGCCTGCCGTTTGCTGCCTGCGACAGCTTCGGCGCGGTCGCCGTTCTGCAATTCGACCGCGATGGTGAATTCCGGCGCGTGGTCGGGGCCTGCGCGTTTGACCTCGGAATAGACGGGCGGCGGCATACCACGGGCCTGCGCCCATTCCTGAAGGGATGTCTTGGGATCGCGGGCATCGGCTTCGACCCGCCCGATCCGGTCGCCCCAAAGCCGCAGGATCATGTCACGCGCCACGTCGAACCCGGCATCGAGATAGACGGCAGCGATCACCGCCTCCATCGCGTCGCCCAGCAGCGCCTGCTTGCGCCGCCCACCCGACAGCATTTCGGACCGCCCCAGTTTCAGCGCCTCGCCCAGCCCGATCTCGCGGGCGACATCGGCACAGGCCTCTTTGCGGACCAGCGCGTTGAAGCGGGGGGCAAGCTGCCCTTCTGTCGCGGATTTGTCATTCGCCAGCAGGGCCTCGGCCATGACGAGGCCCAGAACCCGGTCGCCCAGGAATTCAAGCCGCTGGTTGTCCTTGCGCGTGGGCGAGGACATCGAGGAATGGGTAACCGCCCGCGCCAAGAGCTCGGGCCGGGCAAACCCGTGGCCGATCCGCGCCTCGAGCGCCTTCAATTCGGCCGCAAGCTTCACTCGATCCCCTTGAAGAACCGGTCGCCGCGCCATGTCCAGAAGGCCAGCATCGACCGGCCCGCCGACGAGAACATGATCCGGTCTGCGCGCCCGATCAGGTTTTCGTAAGGCACGAAACCCACGCCACCCGCCTGCGGCGGCACACGGCTGTCGGTGGAGTTGTCGCGGTTGTCCCCCATGAAGAAGTAATGCCCGCTTGGAACGGTATAGACCGGCGTGTCGTCCGAGCCCTGCCGCGTGATGTTTAGAATGCCATGCTCGGTCCCGCCGGGCAGAGTTTCGATCTGGCGCGACTTGGTGCAAACGGCCCCCATGCCGACCGGCCCGTTTTCGCAGCGCGGGCGCAGGCCCTGCGGGCCCTGCGGTGCGGCGATCTCTTCGAACGTGCCATCATCGCGCACCTCCACGGGGGTGCCGTTGATGAAAAGCCGGCCCTCGCGCATCTGCACGGTATCGCCAGGCAGGCCGATCAGGCGCTTGATGTAATCGTTGCCGTTCACCGGATGGCGGAACACCACCACGTCGCCGCGTTTCGGATCGCCGCCCAGGATGCGGGTGTTGTCGCCGTCGAGGAACCCGCAGATGTCCTTGGCGTCGATATGCAACCCGATCGCGGGGATGCGGATCGTCGGACAGGACGCGTAGGAATAACCATAGGTCATCTTGTTGACGAACAGGAAATCCCCGATCAGCAGCGTGTCCTTCATCGACCCGGACGGAATCCAGAACGGCTGGAAAAAGATCGTGCGGAAGACGCCGGCGATAAGCAGCGCATAGACCACCGTCTTGACGGTTTCGACGAAGGCGTTGCCCTTTTTGGCCTCGGCTGCCATTGCGTGCTCCTTGCGGTTCGGGTTGGTCGCTACATGCGGGCGGGCGCGGTGGGAGTCAAGCCAAGGGCCGTGCCTCGATCACGACGAAGGCCTGTGCCCAAGGGTGATCGTCGGTCAATGTTACGTGAATGATCGCCTCGTGGCCGGGCGGGGTCATTTCGTCCAGCCGGTCGCGCGCCCAGCCGGTCACCTCCATCACGGGTTGGCCGGTATGCAGGTTCGACACCGCCATGTCGCGCCACGCGATGCCCATGCGCAGACCGGTCCCCAGCGCCTTGGAGCAGGCTTCTTTCGCGGCCCAGCGTTTGGCGTAGGTGCCGGCGGTGTCGCGGCGGCGTTCGGCCTTGGCCTGTTCAACGGGCGTGAAGACGCGGT
>JAASTF010000315.1 GCA_021767525.1 Paracoccaceae bacterium | reverse complement strand
TGGCCACCGCGATGACGGTGAACGCCATGTTCATCGTCGGGCTGGTCTTCGTGCCGGGCCTGTGGAGCATCATCGAATACCTGTTCCCGATGGCGCTGGTGGCGTTCCTGGCGCTTGGCGTCTGGGCCTTCCGCACCATCGGCGATTTCCTGGGCCGCGTGCTGACCCAGGGCGGCGTGTTCGACGTGACCGCCCATAACAGCTTTGCCCAGCTGCTGCCCGCTTTCGCCGTGGCGATGGTGGCCGTGGGCCTGGCCGCCCCCGCCGCGATGAGCACGAACACCCTGACCGTCGGCATCTCGCTGGTGCTGTCCACCTTCTTTGGTTTTGCGGCGATCACCTATACGGTCGTGGCCGCGATCACCGCCTTCAACTCGATGCTGCACCACGGCACCGCGCGCGAATCCGGGCCAACGATCATGGTCATTGTGCCGATCCTGACGGTGCTGGGCATCATGTTCCTGCGCCAGAACCACGGCTTGCACGTGGGCTTTGATGCGCACACGACCGATGGCGAGACGATGGTGTTCCTCGCCCGCCTTCTGACCGTGCAGATCCTGTTCCTGCTGCTGGGCCTTCTGGTGCTGCGCCGTCAGGGCTATTTCACCGATTTCGTGTTCGGCGCGCAAACCTCGCCCGGCTCTTACGCGCTGGTCTGCCCCGGTGTGGCGCTGTCGGTGATGGGGCATTTCTTCATCAACAAGGGGCTGGTCGCCGCCGGCGTGATCGACAAGTTCGGCCCGGCCTTCTGGGTGCTGACCGCCCTGGCCCTGGCCGCGCAGGTGGCGATGATCGCCCTGGTGCTGCGGCTGAACCGGCAACATTTCGGCAAGGCCCCCGCAGCGGCGGCCGTGCCCGCGGAATAGCCAACCTCCCATTGGCTGAACCCTGGGGCGTGCAGAGCGATCTGCGCGCCCCCTTTTCATTGCCGACCCGCCGCGCCCGCGCATAAGCTGCCGCAAAAGCCGGAGAGCCCGATGATCGCCAACCTTGCCACCTTTCTGACCTTCCAATTGCTGGGCGAGGTGATCGCCCGCGGCGCGGGCCTGCCAGTGCCCGGCCCTGTCCTAGGGCTGGCGCTGCTGCTGGGCGTCTGCATCGCCTGGCCCAAGGCGGGCGCGCGTTTGCTGCCCACGGCGCAGGGGGTGCTGGCGCATCTGTCGCTGCTCTTCGTGCCTGCGGGCGTGGGAGTGGTGGCGCATCTGGGCACGCTGGGGTCGGCCGCCCCCGCGCTGCTGGCGGCCCTTGTCGGCTCGACCGTGCTGGCGCTGGCAGCGGGGGCTTTGACCTTTGTCGCGCTGGCGCGGCTTACCGGGGGGCGCGCCGATGACTGAGCTGCCCGACATCTGGTCCTATCTCAGCCAGACACCGCTTTTGTGGCTGACCGCCACGCTGCTGGCCTATGTGGCGGGCGACGCGGCCTTTCGCGCGGCAGGGCGCAGCCCGCTGGTCAACCCGGTGCTGGTGGCAATGGTGATCCTGTCGCTGGTGCTGTGGGGCACCGGCACGCCCTACAGCACCTATTTCGAAGGCGCGCAATTCGTGCATTTCATGCTGGGCCCGGCCACCGTGGCGCTGGCCCTGCCGCTATGGTCGAACCTGCACCATGTGCGCGCCACGCTGGTGCCGATGGCGGGCGCGTTGCTGGTGGGGTCGGTCGTGGCCATCGTATCGGCCTTGTGGATCGCGCAATCTCTGGGCGTGACGGGGCAGGCGCTGGTGTCACTGGCGCCGAAATCCACCACCGCGCCCGTCGCCATCGGCATATCCGAACAGCTGGGCGGCCTGCCCACCCTGACCGCCGCGCTGGTGATCCTGACCGGCATCCTGGGCGCGGTGATCGTGACGCCGATGATGAACGCGATGGGCATACGCGACTGGCGCGCGCGCGGCTTTGCCGTGGGGGTCGCGGCCCACGGCATCGGCACGGCCCGCGCGTTCCAGGTCAACGAAACCGCCGGGGCCTTTGCCGGTATCGGCATGGGGCTGAATGCGCTTCTGACCGCGATCCTGGCGCCCTGGCTGGTGGCGCTGATGCTGGCGGGCTAAGCCTTGTCGCGCCGCCCAAGCGGTCATATGATCTGACCAATTCGCAGCGCGAGGCCCCAATGCCCTTTCAACCCGTGCAGCCCGAAAAGCTGTCCACCGCAGTCACCCGCCAGATCGAAAAGCTGATCCTGCGCGGCATCCTGCGCCCCGGTGAGCGGCTGCCGTCCGAGCGCGAGCTGTCCGACCGGCTGGGCGTCTCGCGCCCCTCGCTGCGCGAAGCGATTGCCGAGTTGCAGGACAAGGGCCTTCTGTCCACCCGTGCCGGTGCGGGTATCTACGTGGCCGATGTGCTGGGCAGCGCCTTTTCCGACGCGCTGATCCGTCTGTTCGCCGACCATGACGAGGCGGTGTTCGACTACGTGTCCTTCCGCCGCGACATGGAAGGGCTGGCCGCCGAACGCGCGGCGCGCTTTGCCTCGGACACCGATCTGAAGGTGATCCAGACCATCTTCGACAAGATGGAAGCCGCCCACCAGAAACGCGACCCAACAGACGAGGCGCGGCTGGACGCCGATTTCCACCTGTCGATCATCGAGGCCAGCAACAATGTCATCATGCTGCACATGATGCGCTCGATGTATCAGCTGTTGCAGCAGGGCGTGTTCTATAACCGCCAGACCATGTTCAAGCAGCGCACCACCCGCGACACCCTGCTGGACCAGCACCGCGCCATCAACGACGCGCTGCAACAGCGCGACGGCCCGGCGGCCCGCGCCGCGGTCGAGGCGCATCTGGCCTATGTCGAACGCGCCCTGCACGACCAGCACAAGGCCGACCGGAACGAGGAAATCGCCCGCCTGCGGCTGGAACACGAACAGGCCAAGTAACGCCCACCGATGACACGCAAAAGAAAACGCCCGCCGGACGGACCTGCGGGCGTTTCACATTCTAACGAACGCGCGGCTTAGTGCAGCTTGGCGCCCACGTCGTCGATGGCAGCATCGATCAGCTTGTTGCCTTCGGCGGCGGTCATCTGCTTGGCGATCACGTCTTTGGCGGCGGCGATGGCCACGCGGGCGGCGGTGTCGCGCACTTCCTTGACGGCATTCGCCTCGGCCATGCCGATCTGTTCCTCGGCGGCGGCCATGCGGCGCTCGATCGACTTTTGCAGGTCGGCCTTGGCCTGTTCCGCGGCCAGCGCGGCCTCGTCCTTGGCGTGGGCCACGATGCGGTCGGCCTGTTCCTGAACTTCTTTCTGCTTGCGCTCGTACGAGGCCAGGATGGTCTGGGCCTCTTCACGCAGGGCACGTGCCTCGTCCAGCTCCGACTTGATGCCCTCGGCGCGCTTGTCCAGCATGCCCATCAGCAGCGTGGGCACCTTGAAATAGACCAGCACCGCCAGGAACAGCAGAAAGCCCAGCGTCACGATAAAGTCGGTGTTCCCCAGCGAGAAGAACGGGCCCGTTGCGGCAAAGGCCGGGCTGGCGGCGGTCAGGGCGAAAACGGTGGCAATCTTGCGCATGGTCTTACCCCTTGATCCGGTCCGCGACAGCGGCGTTGATGGTTTTCGCGTCGGCCTTGCCACCCAGGGCGGCCACGATCTCGGCGGCGGTGTCCTTGGCAACGTCCTCGACGCTGGCCATGGCCCCTTCGCGGATCTCGGCGATCTTCTTTTCGCTTTCGGCGGTTTTGGCCGCGATCTCGGCATCCGCCTTGGCGGTCGCCTCGTCCAGCTCGGTCTGGATCTCGGCCTTGGCTTCGGCGATGATGTTCTGCGCCTCGGCACGGGCATCGGCCAGCGCCTTGTTATAGGCTTCTTCCGCCTCGACCGCCTTGGCCTTCAGGTCTTCGGCGGCGGCGATATCATTCGTGATGGTCCCCTGCCGTTCGGCAAGAACGGCCGCGATGCGCGGCAGCGCGATGCGCGACAGGACGAAATAGATCACGACCAGCGTGACCATAAGCCAGAAAATCTGGTTGCCCCAGTTCGAGAAATCGAGCTGCGGCATGCC
>JAASTF010000314.1 GCA_021767525.1 Paracoccaceae bacterium | reverse complement strand
CCGCCCTGACGCGCGCAAGCGCGGGCATCATGCATTTCCTTGCGCGATGGCCCTTGCAAAAGCCCACGGCCAAGGGTAATGCAGCCGCCACGGTCGGAGTGTAGCTCAGCCTGGTAGAGCACTGTCTTCGGGAGGCAGGGGCCGGAGGTTCGAATCCTCTCACTCCGACCAATTTCATTTACATGCCCCTCCAAAAGCCCGCCGGCGCATCGGCGGGCTTTGCCCGTTCGCATACCCCTGCCAGAAAAAATCACGCGCCCGTGATCCGAAGCGCGTATGCCTGCGTATACAACTGTAAATTAATTCTGACAGAGGGAGTATGGGAGATGTCAGGAGCGCTTAACAGTTTGCTGGATCGGTTCCGCGACCGGCAGCGCGTGCGGCACGCGATGTTCGCCCATATGGGCATCGACATCGCCGAGGAACGGGCCGCGCGGCATTTCGACAATTTGCGCGCCTCGATGCTGGCCTGCAATCGCTGCCGCTGCACCGACCCGTGCGAAAAATGGATCAGCGATGGGTACGAGGGTGCGCCGGATTTTTGCCGCGCGCGCAGCGCCTTGCGCGCGCTGCAACGCGCATCCGACCGCTATCACCCGACGCGCCACGCCGCCGAGTGACGCTCACAATCGGGTGAAAACGCTGCACATCCGCTGTCCGACCCCTAGGTTTTATCACTCAAGGAGGTTCGATATGGATAGGCTTAGCCTGATAATTTCGATTTTCACCGGCGCCGTCGCCACCGGCGCGCTTGTTGTGACGGCCCTGACCCTGGGCTATTACAACTGGTACATGATCGGCGCCGCGACGGCGGTCGGGTTCATCCTGGCATGGCCTCTGGCATATGTCATTTCGCGCAAAATCAAGCGCGACGATCCCGAGTTCGATCACACCCGCAAAGACCGCCACGGCCCCATTCCCACCCCCGGCGCGCCCGAGGTATGATCGTCACCTGACACAGATCAAGGCGCGGCTTTAGGCATATCGGTAATGTATCTTTCACGGGGAACGCGCTCGTCAGATACGAAAGAGGGCCCAAATGCTGCGCCTTGCATCCTTGCTTTATTCGCTGATCAGCACCTCGCTGGCCGGCAGTTTCATTGTCGTGTCGCTGGTGGCTGGTTTCACCACGCTCATGCCGATCCTTTATGCCGCCGCGGCAGGGTTCGTCTTGGCGCTGCCGGTGTCTTGGCTTGTGGCCAAGCAGCTTTACAACGACGCCTGAAGGCGTGGTCAGGCTGCCGTGTTTTCCAGGAAATGATGCACGGCGGCCTCGAACTCTCGCGGTTTTTCGGCGTGCAGCCAATGGCCCGCGCCAGGGATTTTGGCGAATTGCGCCTGCGGGAAAAGTCGTTTGATCTCGGGGCGATAGGCACGGTCGACGTAATGCGACAACGCGCCCGACAAGAACAGCGTGGGCCCGTCGAACCGGCTGTCGAATTTTGGGAACGACAGGATCTCGGGCATCTCTTGCGCCAACACATCCAGGTTCAGCCGCCAACGCCGCTGGGCCACGTCTAGCGATTGCAGGAAAAACGCGCGCAGCTGCGGATCGTCGACTCCATCCAATTGCTCCATCGCGTCCGAGCGGCGTTCGACCCGCGACAGGTCGACGGCTTTCATCGCCTCGATATATTGAATTTGCGCATGGTCGTAGGCCACCGGCGCAATGTCGGCCACGATCAGGCGCCGCACCTTTGCGGGGTGCATCAGCGCCAGCGCCATCGCCGTCTTGCCGCCCATCGAATGGCCCAGCACGTCCCACGCGCCGCCCAAGTGGTCGATCACCTCGGCCAGGTCGCCCGCCATATCCTTGTATCCATGCGTGTCGAACCACGGGCTGTCGCCGTGGTTGCGCATGTCCACCGCGACGACGGGCCGCGCCGCCGACAGGCGCTTGGCGATGACACCCCAGTTCCGCGCCGAGCCATACAGCCCGTGCGCGATCAACAGACCGCCCTG
This sequence comes from Paracoccaceae bacterium, assembly GCA_021767525.1. Lineage (GTDB taxonomy): Bacteria > Pseudomonadota > Alphaproteobacteria > Rhodobacterales > Rhodobacteraceae > Lutimaribacter. The sequence goes on along the minus strand of JAASTF010000314.1, from coordinate 2,041 downwards.
CCCTTCGCCATGTCGGATGTAATTCAGCATCTTGCCCCCATTCGCGTTTGACCCCATCTCGCCCGCACCCTAGCGTACCGGGCGGAGAGTGACATGGATTCCAAGGATTTGGCGCGCAAGACCGCGCATTTGCACACCTTGCTGGAACAAAAACTGGGCCTTCGCAAGGGCACCCTGGCGCAAAAGGCCAACCGCGCCGGGCGCCGCCTGCCGGCCTGGGTGCGGCGCAACCTGCACGATTTGGACCGGGCGCAGGCAATGGCCGACCACCCCAAACTGGCGCGCAGGTTGGACGAAACGGCGCTGACCAAGGCCTATCAGGCCGCGGCCGATCACCTGGAACAAATCGACCCGACAGAGCGCCGCAAAGACCGTGTTCTGGGCGTGTTGGGAGGGCTTGCCTTCAACATCCTGCTGTTCGCCGCGCTGCTGTTCGGGCTGCTGCGCTGGCAGGGCTATATCTGACTGGTCAGACGAATTGCTCGCGGATCAGCCGTTCTTCCAGCCCGTGGCCAGGATCGAACAGGATGCGATGCGCCACTTCGGGCGCGCTGCGGATTTCCACCGACACCACGTCGCGCACCGAGCGCGAATCGGCATCCGCCATGACCGGCCGCTTTTCGGGCTCGGTCACGTCGATGCGCACCCGCGCGGTTTTGGGCAACAGCGCCCCACGCCAGCGCCGCGGGCGAAAGGGCGCGATCGCCGTCAGCGCCAGAACGTCCGAGCCGATGGGCAGGATCGGCCCATGCGCCGAGTAATTGTAAGCGGTCGATCCGGCGGGCGTCGACACCAGCGCCCCGTCGCAGACCAGCTCTTCCATGCGCAGCCGGTCGTCGACGGTGATCTTCAGCTTGGCCGCCTGCGGCCCCTGCCGCAGCAGCGACACCTCGTTGATCGCCAGCGCCTCGTGCAATGATCCGTCCATCCGCGTGGCCCGCATCCGCAGCGGGTTCAGCACCTCTTCCTGCGCGTCCCGCAAACGCTCCAGCAGGTCGGCCTCGTGATAGGCGTTCATCAGGAACCCCACGGTGCCCCGGTTCATCCCGTAAACCGGAGCATCCAGCCCTTGCGTGCGGTGCAGCGTCTGCAACATGAACCCGTCGCCGCCCAGCGCCACGATCACGTCGGCCTGGTCTTCGGGCGCGTCGCCATAGCGCGTGACCAGCGCGGCACGCGCGGTTTGCGCGGTGGGCGCATCGCTGGCGGTAAAGGCGATGGCAAGCGGCATGATGGCGAAGATCCTGTTTCCGAAAGGCGATTTTCGCCCCCGACAGAACCACAACTTGCCCAAACGCGCCAGCCCCGCCGCGCCAAGCCGTCGCTGCGTCGCTTTCGGCCCTTCCCGATACCGCCGCTTTCCAGTAGACGAGGCGCAACGCAAATCCCTGTCTACCGACCCGAAAACGGAGCCCTTGATGTCTGACACCGGTTTCTTCACCGAAAGCCTCGCCTCGCGCGACCCCGAGCTTTACCAGTCGATCACCGACGAGCTGGGCCGCCAGCGCCACGAGATCGAGCTGATCGCCAGCGAGAACATCGTCTCGGCCGCGGTGATGGAGGCACAGGGCAGCGTCATGACCAACAAATACGCCGAAGGATATCCCGGCCGGCGTTATTACGGCGGCTGCCAATTCGTCGACGTGGCCGAAAACCTGGCCATCGACCGCGCGAAACAGCTGTTCGGCTGTGACTTTGCCAATGTGCAGCCAAACTCGGGAAGCCAGGCCAACCAGGGCGTCTTTACCGCGCTTCTGCAACCGGGCGACACGATCCTGGGCATGAGCCTGGATGCCGGTGGCCACCTGACCCACGGCGCCAAGCCCAACCAGTCGGGCAAGTGGTTCAATGCCGTGCAATACGGCGTGCGCCAGCAGGACAGCCTGATCGATTACGATCAGATTGCTGCCCTGACCGCCGAACACAAGCCCAAGATGATCATCGCCGGCGGCTCGGCCATTCCGCGCAAGCTCGACTTTGCGAAATTCCGCGAGATCGCCGACAGCGTGGGCGCGTACCTGCTGGCGGATGTGGCGCATTT
>JAASTF010000313.1 GCA_021767525.1 Paracoccaceae bacterium | reverse complement strand
TGGCACCGCGCCAAGGCCGCCGAGCTGCACGAAACCCCCGAATTCGAAGAGCTGTATCAGCAGGCGCTGCAGGTGAACCTGTCGGGGATGGAGCGCGTGGCCTATGCGCTGGCGCTTGACATGGAAAGTTAGGAAAGGCGCGTAAGCATTTGAATTTCCTTGCGGTCCTGACTGTGCGAAACGAGGGTGCCTTTCTGCTGGAATGGCTGGCCCATCATCGCGCGGTGGGGTTCACCGATTTCCTGGTCTTTTCAAACGACTGCCAGGACGGCACCGACACCATGCTGGACCGGCTGGATACGCTGGGCCTGGTCACGCACAAGCGCAACGATGGCCCCTATGACAAGGCCGGCATCCAGTTCACCGCGCTGAAAGCCGCCGAAAAGCTGCCCATCGTGCGCCGCGCCGACTGGATCCTGGCGCTGGATGTGGACGAGTTCGTGAACATTCACCTGGGCGACCGCACCCTGCCCACGCTGCTGGCCGCCCTGCCCGACGCCACCGCGATCACGCTGACCTGGCGGCTTTTCGGCAATGCGGGCGTGGTGCATTACGCCGATCAGCCGATCACACGGCAATTCACCCGCGCCGCCCCCGTGGTGATGCACTGGCCCTGGCGGTCGGCCATGTTCAAGACGCTTTATCGCAACGACGGCACCTACAAGAAACTGGGCGTGCACCGGCCGCGCAGCCCCGATGCGGCCAAGCTGGACCAGGCGCGCTGGTTCGATGGCGAGGGGCGCGAGTTGGACGACAAGTTCAAGACCACGCGCATATTCTCGAATTACGGGCGCTCGAACTACGCGCTGGCGCAGCTGAACCACTATCCGCTGGGCGCGATGGAAAGCTATGTCGTCAAGGCCGACCGAGGCCGCGCGGTGCATTCCGATCACATGCTGGATGTGGATTACTGGATCGAGCGGAATTTCTGCACCGACGAAGATACCAGCATTCAAGCCCTTGATATATCGTCTGAATTGAACAGTTTGCGCGCCGACCCCGAGTTGGCCCGCCTGCATGACCAAGCGGTGGCCTGGCGCAAGGCGCGATTCGACGAATTGATGCTGCACGAACCCTACCGCGCGCTGATGGGCCGGCTGCTGATGACGCCGCCCACGCGGGCCTTGCCGCCCAATGCCGCGCGCTATCTGATCCAATATGCCAACCGGGCCCGCGCGGTGCAGCCGGAATAGCCTGAAATTCACACCGTTTCTCCGCATTCCTGCCGCAAATCGCGCCTAGTCTGACCGCAATGAAAGAGTCGCGCCCGTTACAAAGCGGGCATCGAACGGATCGAGCAGCTACCAAGGACACGCGTTATGCAGGACGACGCCCCCCGCAGCATGGAAGATTCCCTTGACGAAAGCCTAGACGGGCTCAAGAAAACCGCCTGGATCCGCAAGGTGGCGGCCATCGCGGACGAACACGGGCATTTCCAGTCTTGCGGGCATCGCCACTTCGGCGCGTTTATCGAGGCTGGCGAGACACTGCTGGTCACGTTCGAGTCGATGCAGGGTGCGCAGGTCAATCCCGATGGCGGGCGCCCCATCGGCTGGGATTTCGTATTGGACAAGGGCTGGTCGCATCTGGGCCTGTTTTCCGATGGCGACACGTGGTTCCGCGATCCTTTCGTTTACGGATATATCGACCGCCTGGTGGATGACGGCTTTTTCGAAGATTTCGACACCGTGCTGTTTTACGGCGCAGGGCCCGCAGGCTATGCGGCGGCGGCGTTTTCTGTGGCCGCCCCCGGGGCGCGCGTTGTCGTGCTGCAACCGCAGGCCACGCTTGATCCGCGCATCACGGAATGGGACGACCGCTTTGTCGAGATGCGCCGCACCTCGTTCACCGACCGCTACGGCTACGCCCCCGACATGCTGGACGCGGCACAGGCGGCCTATGTGATCTATGACCCCACCGAGGATCTGGACGCGATGCATGCGGCGCTGTTCACGCGGCCCAATGTCACCAAGTTCCGCATGCCCTATTTCGGGGTGGCGTTGCAGGGCGATCTGCAAAAGATGCAGACGCTGGCGCCGCTGTTGGAACAGGCGGCCGATGACAGCCTGACGCCGCTATCCTTTGCGCGGCTGCACCGGGCGCGGCGCGACTATGGCGGCTATCTGCGCAACATGCTGGGCGTGCTGGACGCCAGCGACCGGCCCTACCTGATGGCGATGCTGTGCCGCAACGTGACCAGCCGGATGAACGTGCCACGGTTCCGCCGACGGCTCGACGCGCTGGAAAAGGCCGAGGCCGAAGGCAAGGTCACGCTGCCGCCGCGCCGTGCCATGACCGACGCCTAAACGCACTGGCGCAGGCCCGCGCGATGCGCTAATCGCCAAGGCATGACCCAGACGCTGACCATCGCCCGCCCCGACGACTGGCACCTGCATCTGCGCGACGGCGCGATGCTGCGCGCCGTTCTGCCCGAAACCGCGCGCCACTTTGCCCGCGCGATCATCATGCCCAACCTGGTGCCGCCTGTCGTCACCGGGGCCGACGCCGCGGCATATCGCGACCGTATCTTGGCGGCCCTGCCCCAGGGCACGACGTTCGAGCCGTTGATGACGCTCTACCTGACCGAAGACACGGACCCGGCCGATGTGGCCGCAGCCGCCGAAAGCGGGTTGGTCAAGGCGGTCAAGCTGTATCCCGCTGGTGCCACCACGAACTCGGCGAGCGGTGTGCGCGATTTCGACCGGGTGCGCGGGGTGCTGGAAAAGATGGCCGAGATCGGTCTGCCGCTGTGCGTGCATGGCGAAGTGACCGACAGCGATATCGACATTTTCGACCGCGAGGCCGTGTTCATCGATCGCGTGCTGGACCCGATCCGCCGCGCCACGCCCGGCCTGCGCGTGGTGATGGAGCATATCACGACCCGCGACGGGGTGGAGTATGTCAAAGCCAATGATACCGACCTGGGCGCGACGATCACCACCCATCACCTGGTGATCAACCGCAACCATATTCTGGTGGGGGGCATCAAGCCGCATTACTACTGCCTGCCCGTCGCCAAGCGCGAAGAGCACCGTCTGGCCCTGCGCACCGCCGCGACCTCGGGCGATACGCGGTTTTTCCTGGGCACCGACAGCGCGCCGCACACCGATTCCAACAAGGAAACCGCCTGCGGCTGCGCGGGCTGTTTCACGGCCACCAACACCCTGTCGATCCTGGCGCAGGTGTTCGAGGAAGAGGGCGCGCTGGATCGGTTAGAAGGGTTCACGTCGCGCAATGGGCCTGCGTTTTACGGCCTGCCCGTGAACGAGGCCACGGTAACCCTGACCAAGGGCGACGCAGTTTCGTACCCTGCCAAGATCATCACCGGCGAGGGCGAGGTTACGGTGTTCGATCCCGGTTTCCCGCTGCACTGGGCGGTTGCGGGGTAAGATCCTCTTGCCCGGAACAGCCGCGCCAGCGGCCCGGGCCGCGCCCGACCGCCCCCCGGGCGGGCGCGTTTGCACCGATGCAGAACGCACATCCGTATGAATAAATTGGCACGATAAAGCGCCAAGCCACATGCCTATGTGCGCCCACCCGCGGTCGGGCGCGGTCCTTCGGTATCCTGCTGAATGTCGCACGCCACACCCTTCCCCCCGTCCGCAAAACCGGCTAGAGCACCCCAAATCGCAGGAGAGCCGCCATGATCCCCACCTCTTACCCCACCCGCGAGGAAATCGCCCGCCTGACCGCGCGTATGCTGTTGGAAATCAAGGCGGTGAACTTCAACACCGACGAGCCCTATACCCTGGCCTCGGGGCTGCCCTCGCCCAGCTATCTCGATTGCCGCAAGCTGATTTCCTATCCGCGTATCCGCAGTACGCTGATGGATTTCCTGACGGTCACCATCATGCGGGAGGCCGGGTTCGAGGCGTTCGATAATATTGCCGGCGGTGAAACCGCAGGCATCCCCTTTGCCGCGCTGGTGGCCGAGCGGATGGGCCTGCCGATGACCTATGTGCGCAAAAAGGCCAAGGGATACGGCAAGAACGCCCGGATTGAGGGCGAGATG
>JAASTF010000312.1 GCA_021767525.1 Paracoccaceae bacterium | reverse complement strand
GGATCGACACCCTGCCACCGCTGCGCGAGGTGATCGCGCGGCACGGCCTGTCCGCGCGCAAGTCGCTGGGGCAGAATTTCCTGCTGGATCTGAACCTGACCGCCAAGATCGCGCGGCAGGCCGGCGACCTGACGCAATGCGACGTTCTGGAAATCGGGCCCGGCCCGGGCGGTCTGACACGCGGGTTGCTGGCGCAGGGCGCGCGCCGCGTGCTGGCCATCGAAAAGGATACCCGCTGCCTGCCCGCGCTGGACGAGATCGCCGCCGCCTATCCCGGCCGATTGCAGGTGTTGAATGGTGACGCGCTCGAGATCGATCCGCTGGCACATCTGACACCGCCCATTCGTATCGCCGCGAATCTTCCTTACAACGTCGGCACCGAGCTGCTGGTGCGCTGGCTGACGCCACCAGACTGGCCGCCCTTTTGGCAAAGCCTGACGCTGATGTTCCAGCGCGAGGTGGCCGAGCGTATCGTGGCCCAACCGGGCAGCAAGGCCTATGGCCGGCTGGCCATCCTGGCGCAATGGCGCGCGCAGGCGCATATCGCGATGTCGCTGCCACCCGGCGCCTTTACGCCCCCGCCCAAGGTCAGCTCGGCCGTGGTGCACCTGACCGCCCTGCCCCGGCCCCGCTTTCCGGCCGATCCGAAAAAGCTGGAACAGGTGGTGGCGCGGGCGTTCAACCAGCGGCGCAAGATGCTGCGCGCCGCGCTGAAAGGCATGGCGCCGGATATCGAGGATCGCCTGATCGCCGCCGGCATCCAGCCCACGGATCGCGCGGAAACCGTCGATCTTGAACGGTTCTGCGCGCTGTCCCGGCTGCTTTAACGAAAAAACCGCACCCGGTTGGCCGGATGTGGTTCCTCATATTTACAAATGCAACACGCTTATTCGGCAGCGCTGTCGGTGGCGGGGCTTGCCTCGCTGGGCCCATCGCCATCGGATTTCTTGGCGCGCGGTTTGCGCTGGCGCTTGGGCTTTTCCGGCTTGTCGCCGCTGTCATTGCCCTTGGCGCTTTGTGCCTTGTTTTCGGGCGTCTCGACCAGGCCGCTGTCGTCGCCCCGCTCGGCGTTGAAATCCACGACGTCGCCCTTGCCATCCGTGTCGCCGGATTTCTGCCCGGCCTCGGCGGATTCGCGTTCCTGGCGTTGCGCGCGCTCGCGGTCACGTTCGGCCTGGCGCTCGCGGTTCTGGCGTTCTTGCTCTTCGCGGCGGGCGTCTTGCTCTTTCTGGGCCGCACTCAGCATCCGCAGGTAATGCTCGGCATGCTGTTGAAAGTTCTCGGCCGCGACGCGGTCATTGCCCAACTGTGCATCTCGCGCCAGCTGATTGTATTTCTCGATGATCTGCTGCGGCGTGCCGCGCACCTTGCCCTCGGGGCCCGAGCTGTCGAACACGCGGTTGACGATATTGCCAACCGAACGGTTGTTACGGTTGCCCTTGGACCGCGAACGGGATTTCGATGATCTCATATTCTTGGTGTCCAGCCTTGGTCTGCTGATATGTGCCACCCGCTCGCGGGGGCGCTTGGTCTTGCCCTCTATCATCCGGGTGACAGAATTTTCTGGCTTGGCGTCACGCGGGACCGCACAAGTGCATCCACCGCGTCGACGCCCAAGGAGTAATCATGAGAAGCCCCGCCTGACAAGAGGCTTCGGCGGAAAAATGCTGAAAATCGGCCGATATGTCGCGCAAAGCACGGATTATTCGGGGTTTTGCCCTGTCACCACGCGATCACGCCCATCCAGATCGGGCAAAACGCGCAGCTCGGTCAGCCCGGCCTTGGCGAACAGCGCGGCCACATCCGGCCCCTGGCGGTGGCCGATTTCCACCAGCAGACGGCCGCCCGGCACCAGATGCGCCATCACACCCGCACAGATCGCGCGGTAGGCGCCCAGCCCGTCGCCCTCATCCGTCAGCGCCATGCGCGGCTCGAACGACAGTTCCGGCGCCAGGTCGGCCATTTCATCCAGCGCGATATAGGGCGGGTTCGACACGATCAGATCGAACCGGCCCGACACGCGTTGCCACCAATCCGACGGCAGAAAATCGCAACGCGCGGCCAGCCCCAGCGTTTCCGCGTTCTGTCGTGCCACGTCCAATGCAGCTTTGGACCGATCCGTGCCGATCCCCCTGGCCGATGGACGTTCTGCCAGCAAGGTCAACAGGATACAGCCCGACCCTGTTCCAAGGTCCAGAACCCGGTCGAACGGGGCTTGCAGGGCCGCCTGGATCAGCGTTTCGGTTTCGGGGCGCGGGTCCAGCACGTCGGGCGACACGGAAAACCGCCGCCCGTAAAAGTCGCGCCAGCCCAGGATATGCGACACGGGCACGCCCGCCGCGCGCCGGGCCACCGCCTGCGCGAATTGCGCGTCGATCGCGTTTGGCAAGGGGTCGTCCATGTGCAGAACCAGCCGCGCGGCATCGACCCGCAGGCAAGCGGCCATCAACCGGCGCGCATCGCGTGCCGCGCCATCCACGCCGGCCTGCACCAGGCGAGCGGTGCCGGCACTCAACGCTTGTTTGACAATCATCCGTCCATCTCGGCCAGCAGCGCGGCCTGGTGATCGGCGATCAGCGCGTCGATCACCTCGTCCAGATCGCCCTGCATCACCTGATCCAGCTTATAAAGCGTTAGGCCAATGCGATGATCGGTCAGCCGCCCCTGCGGGAAGTTGTAGGTGCGGATGCGTTCCGAGCGGTCGCCCGAGCCCACCTGCGCCTTGCGGTCGGCGGCGCGCTCGTCGGCGGCGCGCTGGCGTTCCATATCAAAAAGGCGCGCCTTGAGCACCTCCATCGCGATCGCGCGGTTCTGGTGCTGCGATTTTTCCGAGCTCGTCACCACGATGCCGGTGGGAATATGCGTGATCCGCACGGCCGAGTCGGTGGTGTTCACATGCTGGCCGCCCGCGCCGCTGGCGCGCATCGTATCGATGCGCAGGTCGTTGGGGTCGATCTGGATGTCCACATCCTCGGCCACCGGCAGAACGGCGACGGTGGCGGCGCTGGTGTGAATGCGCCCGCCGGATTCGGTGCTGGGCACCCGCTGCACGCGATGGACGCCGGATTCGTATTTCAGCCGGGCGAACACGCCCTCGCCCTTCACCTGAGCCACGACTTCCTTGATGCCGCCCAGCTCGGTTTCCTGAAGCTCGATGATCTGGAACGACCACCCCCGCGCCTCGGCATAGCGTTGATACATGCGCAGCAGATCACCCGCGAACAGCGCCGCCTCGTCCCCGCCTGTGCCAGGGCGAATCTCGATCATCGCGGGGCGCGCGTCGGCGGCGTCCTTGGGCAACAGCGCCAGTTGCAGCGCATGTTCCGCCTCGGGCAGTTCTGCGCGCAGCTGGGGCAATTCCTCTTCCGCCAGGGCGCGCATCTCCGGGTCGTCCAGCAGCGCCTCGGCCTCGGCGATGTCGGATTGCAGGCGCTCGTAGGCCGCGATCTGATCGACCACCGGGCGCAGTTCGGCATATTCGCGCCCTAGCGCGGCGATATCGCCGCCCCCCTCGGCCATCTTGGCCTCGAGAAACTGGAAACGCTGGGTGATCTGGCGCAGGCGGTCGTTTGAAATCATGGGCAAAGCCATTGTCGATCTGCGCGCTTTGGTCAAGGCCGCAGGCCGTGCTATGCTGCGCAGATGCGGTGGATCGGTATCATAGCCTGCCTTGCGCCCCTGCCCGCCTTGGCCGATCGCGCCACGGGCGGAAAAGCGGTCGAGTGCTATTGCACCGACAGAAATGGGGCCCGGGTTGAAATGGGCGACACCATTTGCCTACAGGTCGACGGCAAGATGTTCACCGCGCAATGCCAGATGTCTCTGAACGTGCCGATGTGGCGCAAGCTGGGCGATGGCTGCGTGGGTGCGTCTATTCCAACCGCTCCAACCAGCCCGTTACCCGCGCGCGGTTGACGCCCATATCCGACTGGCCGAACCTCAGACGGGCATGGATCAGCAGGTCGTCGCCCTGCGCCTCGACCGTCGTATAATCGGGAAAACGCCACAGCTTT
>JAASTF010000045.1 GCA_021767525.1 Paracoccaceae bacterium | reverse complement strand
GCGCAGCTGGATCTGCGGGCGATCTGGGGCCGGCCCGGCCGGTCCTGGTGGAATGGCGATCACGACCCGGTCTTCGCCTATAACCCGGCCGGGGTGATCCCGAGTTTCTTCGGCATTGCCGCGCGCCCGCCCGAGGGCTCGATCGAGGATCTGACGGATCACTGGGCGCGCATGGTCAAGGTCTATTCAGACAGCGGCACCGGGCTGATCGATCTCGAGGTGCAGGCCTTCACCCCGACCGAGGCGCAGGCCATCGCGCAGGTGATCTATGACGAAAGCTCGGCGATGATAAACCGGCTGTCGGCCATCGCCCGCGAAGATGCCACCGCCTATGCCCGTGACGAGCTGGACCAGGCGGTCGAGCGGCTGAAACAGGCGCGCGAGGCGATGACCCGGTTCCGCAACGAAACCCAGATCGTCGATCCCGGCGCATCGATCCAGGGGCAGATGGGCATTCTCAGCTCGCTGCAGGCGCAGTTGGCGCAAACGCTGATCGATCTTGACATCCTGCGCCAGACCACCCGCGAAAACGACCCCCGCATCACCCAGACCGAACGCCGCGTGCAGGTGATCGAGGACCGGATCGAGGAAGAGCGGCGCAAGCTGGGGCTTGGCTCGAACAGTGCCCAGCCCGGTGACGAAAACGCTTTTGCCAACCTGGTGGGCGAATACGAACGGCTGGCGGTCGATCTGCAATTCGCCGAACAAAGCTATACTGCGGCGCTGTCGGCCTTCGACAGCGCCCAGGCCGAGGCGCAGCGTCAAAGCCGCTATCTGGCCGCCCATGTGAACCCGACGCTGCCGCAATCCTCGACCCGGCCCGACCGGCTGCAGGTGCTGGGGCTGGTGGCGTTGTTTGCCTTCCTGACATGGGCGACCCTGGTGCTGGCGGTCTATGCGCTGCGGGACAGGCGATGATCGTCCTGCGCGATCTGACCAAGGTGTTCGAGATCAACGACACCACCAAGGTGGTGGCCAACCGCATCAATGCGGTCTTTCCCACCGGCGTGTCGGTGGGGCTTCTGGGGCGCAACGGGGCGGGCAAGTCGACCCTGCTCAAGGTGATCGCAGGCACCTCGGCGCCCACCTCGGGCGAGGTGCTGTCGGATGGCAATATCTCGTTTCCCGTGGGGCTGGCCAGCTCGATGCATCCCGACATGACCGGGGCGCAGAACACCCGTTTCGTGGCGCGTATCTATGGCGCGGACACCGAAGAGATGACCCGTTTCGTCGCTCATTTTGCCGAATTGGGCGAGCATTTTCACCTGCCGGTGCGGACCTATTCCTCGGGGATGAAATCGCGGCTCAGCTTCGGGATCAACATGGCGCTGCAATTCGACACATACCTGATCGACGAGATCACCGCCGCGGGCGATGCCGCCTTTCGCGAAAAAAGCCGCAAGGTGTTCCGCGCACGCATGGAAAATGCCGGCGCTATCTTCGTCAGCCATTCGATGAGCACGATGCGCGACATGTGCGAGGCGGGCGCGGTGCTTGAGAACGGGCAACTGACCTATTACGACGACATCGAAGACGCCATCGCGCACCACGAAAGCAACATGGCCGCGCGGCAGCGGGCCTGACACGGGAACACGCCTTGCCATGACCAGGACACGCCGCGCCGATCCAGCCCCAGTCTTTCCCGCGCCGCCCTTTCCCGACGACGCGCGCATGTTCTTTTGCATCGGCGCGCAAAAGGCCGGCACCACCTGGCTGCATGATTACCTGTCGGCCTCGGATCAGGTGCATTTCTCGCCCAACAAGGAACTGCATTATTTCGACGTGCGCGCGGGCCGCGCCGACCTGGCGCTGGAGCTGCGGCTGGACCTGTTGCGCAAGCAGGTCGAGCGGCTGGTGGTCGAGGGCGGACGGATGCGCGCGCCGCAGCTGCGCCGCCTGCGTGAAACCGTCGATCTGCTGAGCATCTATACCGGGCCGGAAAAGGGGCGTGGCCGGCACACGCCCTATCTGCGCTACCTGCTCAAGGGGCGCAAGGCACAGCCGGTGGTGGGCGATATCACCCCGGCCTATGCGGTGCTCGATGCTGCGCATTTCGCCGATATGGCCAGTATCGGGCAGGCGAAATTCATCTTCTTGCTGCGCGATCCGATCGCGCGCATGTGGTCGCAGATCCGCATGGCGGTGCGCGTCGAACAGGGCGAAGACCTGGCGCCCGACGTCATGGCCCGGCTGTGCGCCGAGCGCGCGCAGCTGCTGATCGACAGCGGACGGCTGCGCGGGCTGGAACGGGCCGATTACCTGCGCACCATGAGCGAGCTTGAATCGGCGGTGCCCGCCGGGCGTATCCTGTATGTCTTTTACGAAGAGCTGTTCTCGGGCGACGGGCCGCGCCGGATCTGCGACTTCCTGGGCATCCCGGCACTGCCGGCCGAAAGCGCCCGGCGCGTCAACGAAGGGGTCAGCGTGCCGCTGCCCGAGCCAGTACGCGCGGCCTTTCGCGCAGCCTTTGCCCCGCAATATGACGGGCTGCGGGCGCGATTCGGCACCCGCCTGCCCGCCCGCTGGGAGGTCTGAGCGCCGCCCGCGCGGCGATCAGCCGCCCCGCCGTTCGGTCAGAACCTGGTCGTAGATTTCGGCCAGCTGGTCGACCTGGTCGCGCACCCGCCGTGCGGCGGGCGGCTGGCCCGGCGGCCCCAGGTAACGGCCTGGGTCGCGGTCGACCTGCCACAACACCTGCGCCAGCCCGTCATATGTCGCCACATCCACCCGATGCCCCGTCACCCCCTCGACGATATCGGCGCCGATCGCGCCCCGGTCCGAGGCGATGACCCAGGCGCCGCAGGCCATCGCCTCGCGGGTAACAAGCCCATAGCTTTCGGGCCAGATCGAGGGCGCCAGCAGGATGTCGATGCGCCCGTAAAGCGCCGCGATCTCGGATTGCGGCACCTTGGCGGCGCGGGTCACCGGCGTCGTGCCCCAGACCTCGTGGATCTCGGTGCCGGGGGCCAGCGCATGATCGATCAGCAGCAGCTCCAGGTTCTCGTAAGGGTTGGCCAAAAGCGCGTTCTGCACCAGGTGGATCCCCTTGTGCCGCGACGCACCGCCGATATGGGCCAGCCGCACCCGCCCGCCGGGCGACGGGCTGCGGGTGCAGGGCGGCAGGGGCGAGACGCCGTTTTCGGTCACCTCGATCCGCTCCAGCCCGCAATCGCGATGCAGCTGGGCAAAGCTTTCGGACACCGCCAAAAGCCGCGCCGCACCTTGCAGCGGCCGTGCCAGGGCCTGCGCCCGGTCGGGGAAATCGGGGGCGTCCGGATCGCGGTAATCGTAGTACTCGGCGCGGTCGTGCTCATCGATGACGAACTGGTTGGGCGAAATCCACCACCCGTCATGCAGCGTGATCAGATAGGGGATCTTGCGCAACCGCGCCACGTTCACCACCGAGGCGGTCAGTCGCTGGATGCAGTGAAAATGGATCAGGTCGGGTGACAGCCGCTCGACCAGCTGCTCGAAAAGCTCGGCCATATGCGGGTCGCGTGGCGTCATGTCGCCCTGCGGCTGCGCCGGCGCGGTGATCGCCCAGACCCGGACACCGTCCTGGGCATAGGAGGTTACCGACAGCGGCGTATCGCCACCGTCCAGGGTGCAGACGACATCGATCTCGTAGCGGTCGCCGTAATGCGCGTGCAGCAAGGCGACGTTGTCATGCACCACCCGCGTGGCGCCGCCGATGGCCTGCGGCGGATAAAAGACATTGACCACCATCACCCGGGTCTTGCGCGGCCCCGGCGGGCGCAGCCGGTCGATCCCCTCGCGCAGGGTCTGGCCCATGCGCTCGATGGCATAATCGCGCATCACCCGGTCGCGCGCCGCCTGCCCCATCCGCGCGCGCAGCGCATCATCGGCAACCAGCCGGTCCAGCGCGGCGACAAAGCCCTCGGTATCGGCGGCCAGGAAACCGGTCTTGCCGTCCTCGATCACCTCGCGATGGGTGGCGGTGTCGCTGACCACCGACGGGATGCCGAACATCGCCGCCTCCATCCATTTGATCTCGGACTTGGCATCGGTCAGCAGGCTGCGCGACAGAACGGACAGGTTGATATCGGCGCGCGCGACCATGGCGCAATAGGCCTCGAAATCCCAGACCGGCTCGCGGATCTCGACCGCGTCGCTGTCGGGGTCGAGATGGGTGAACGTGCCGAAATAGCCCACCAGCCGCACCCGCACCCGGCCCGGATAGCGGCGCAGGATCTCGGCCAGGGCAGGTTCCAGGATGTCGTGGAAATCTTCCTTGTGGGCCTTGGTGCCCGAGGCATAAAGCAGCGTCAGCGGCGCGGCACCATCCGTGGGCATGGGCGCGGCCCGCGGCGCGGCGTCAAGCGCGGCCATGTGCAGCCGCCCCAGCGCGTTGTGATGTTCCAGCACCACGCCCTTGCGCACCTTCCCTTCCATCAGCCGCGCGATCGTCGCGGTCGAGGCGATGCCGTAATCGCACAGACCCATCGCATGTTCGAACAGGGGAACGCCGCAGGCCATGGCAGCGTAATCCGCCGCGCTGATCTGGCCGGCATAGCTGTCCAGGCTGGGCGGGAAATGATCGGTATCGAAAACGATGTCATCGATCTCGTAAAATGTCAGCAACCCGTGCTGGGCGGCCGCGGCGATGGCGTCGATCATCGGCGGAAAGGCCGGCACGCGGAAAAAGATCGCCGCGTCATACGCATCGATGTGCGCGATGAAATCGTCCAGCTCGCGCGAGGGCGAGATCACCGTCACCTCCAGCCCCGCGGCACGCAGCTGCTCGGCCTTCTGGTCGACGCGGTAAAGTTTGCACTGATAGAGATCCTCGTTGCCGACAAGGGCGACCCGGCGCACCGGCCTGGACCGGTCGGCGGTGGTGAACTCGGGGGTGCGCAGCCGCAGCGCGGCGCGCAACTGGTCCTGGGTGCGGGCGATGCCATAGGCGGCCACATGCGGACCCAGATTGTCCCATATGCGGCGAAAGATCTCTTCCGACAGGCTGCGATGCTTGCGCGCGATGGCCACGTCGGCCAGGAACTTGCGCGGCAGACCGGCCAGGGTGGCGCAGGCGTTTTCGTATTGCTGCTGCTGCAGCTGCATCTCGGCCAGGGACAGCACGTTCCACCCCCCGCCCTGCTCCGGGTCAAGCCCGCCGCGCAGGCTGCGCGCCATTTCCAGCCGGTTCTTGCGCTGCTCCAGATCGGCCAGGTGGCGGCGGGCGCGCTGGTGATCGGGCCGGGTGCTGAGGATCAGCCAGTACAGCCATTCGGCGGTATCGTCCTCGCCGCGCATGGCGGCCTGATCGGCCAGGGTGACGGTCAGGTTCGCAACCTCCGGATCCGACAGGTCCAGCGCGGCGGCGGCGGGGCGCGGATGGGCCAGGAAGTGGCGCAGCTTGTCCAGCATCAGGCTGTCGGCGGGCAGCCTGGCCGCCAGGCCGAAAACCGGCATCTGCGCATAAAGCGCCTGCGGCACCTTCAACCCGGCATGGCGCTGGCCCCAGCTTTGCAGGTTGGGGGCCAGCCCGCTGCGCAATCCGCGGCGCAGCCAGTGCCGGTACAGCGCAGGTGCGACATCGGCTGCGCCCGGTGCAGGCCGCTCGCGGGTGACCGGGTCAGCCGGCAAGAGCGCGTCGGTCTGCGCCGCATCGAGCTGCTGGGCATAGAATTCGGGATCGAACACCTCGTCGGGGTGGATCGGGCGCAGCGCGGCGATGCCGTGCTGCAGGAAATGGGCGATACAGAACGCCCGGTCATGGGAATCCGGAGCGTCCTGGGGGGCATCGCGATGGCAGATGGCATGGTAATATTCATGGTCGAACAGCCGCGCCATCTCGGGGCCGTAAAGCCCTGCCGCTTCCCACATCTGCGCCTCGGTCAAGGCCGCCTCCAGCGGCGAGACGCCCTGCGCCAGAACCCGCGCCAGAACCTGCAGCGGGCTGTCGTGGCGCGCATCGGCCACGATGCCATAGCGTGCGGCGACGAAATCGGCCTCCCAGCTTTGCGGGTGACCCAGCCGCCCTTCTTCCAGGCCGAATTCCAGGAAATGAAAGGCCGCCTCCAGCGGATCGTCCACCGCCGCGGCCACATCGGGGCATTGCCGCAGATAGCCGCCCAGGGTGAATCCGGTCTGCAGCCAGGCGGCGCGCGGATGGGCGGCAATCAGCTCGGAAAGCGGGGTGTCCTGGGTGCGGGCGCGCAGCACAGACTGCCAATCGCTGCGCTCGGCAGGGTCGAGCGCACGGCTGTCGGGATGGTCGAGACCGTGCCCCTCGGGCAGCAGCGCGCGCAGTTCGGCCCGGCCGTGATCGCGGTAATGGGTGGCCGGGTCCAGCCCTTCCTGGGCGGCCACATCGGGGTTGAGCGCGAGATAGAGGTCGGGATCGAACCCGGGCAGGGGCGGTGCCTCGGCCGCGGGCACAGCGTCGGGCTGGGCGGTATCGGGGGAAACCTGGTCGGTCATGGACGTCTCCTGCAAGGGCGCTGGCGGCCGCGCCCTTTGCCCTTATCCTGTCCGGGCGAACGGTTCAATTCCGCGCAGCCCCCGGGGCGCACACGCTTTGGACTAGCCTTCGGGGCGAAAACTGCTAGGACTGGCGGCCAGGCAAAAGCTGCAAGGGCAGAAGGCGACAATGGTGCTGAAATTCCTGATCTGCGGGTTGGAACACACGGGAACCACGCTGATTTCGGACCTGTTTCGGCAATTGCCCGGCATCGATTCCGGTTTCGAATGCGGCGTCCTGCTGCGCGACAGCCCTGCCGAGTTTCGCGATCTGCAACCTTTCGCCGACAACATGCTGCGCGGCTGGGGCATCACCGCCGAACAGCTGGACGACTGCTGTGCCGCCCCGGATTTCGCCGCGTTCTATGCCCGGCTGATGGCGGCCAGCACCGTGCTGGACCCGGGCACCACGGGGATCTTCGACAAGACCCCGCGCTACCTGTCGGACCTGTCGGGTGTGCTGGGCCGCTCTGCGGTGCCGGTGGTGGTCAGCTACAAGGATCCGCGCGCCATCGTCTGTTCCGATTTCAAGCGCGCGGGCACCGATGATTTCGATGCCTGGTATGACGGCTATCGCCGGGCCAAGCTGCGCTATGTGCAGACATGTTATGATCAGTTCATGACCCATCGCGACAATCCGCGCGTCACCACCATCGGGCTCGAGGACCTGGCGATGAACGCACGCGCCACGATGGAGCGCATGTTCGGCCATGTGGGCGCGCGGTTCGAGCTGGGCTATGCCATCATCGACCGGCTGCGTTATGACAATGTCAAGAACCGCACCGTGTCGGCCGATATCGCCTTTGAATACAAGGCCAGGCTGCCCGTGGCGGCGCAGGACCGGGTGATGGAGGATTTCGCACGGTTCGACGCCTGGATATACCGGTGACGGCGCCCGTGCCGCCGTGCCATGGAAATAGGGGTCCGCGATGACCATTCCCGATCTGCTGTTATGTGTCGGCGCACAGAAAAGCGGCACGACCTGGCTTTACAATCGCCTGGCCGACCATGACCAGATGCGCCAGGCCAGCCACAAGGAACTGCATTATTTCACTGCGGTGCATTGCGGCGGGCTGATGGGCCCGATGCTCAAGATGAACGCCATGAAGCGGATGATCGAGCGTCACCCGCAGCGGGTGGCGAAATTCATCCGCGCGCAGGCCACCGGGGAAAAGCCGCCGCGCGATGTGGCGCGTGTCTTTCGCCCGATGAACGACAACTGGTATGCGGGCATGTTCCAGGGGCCGGGCCGTTTCGCGATGGATTTCAGCCCCGAATACGCACAGCTGCCCGATGCCGGGCACGATCACATCAAGCGGATCTCGGAGCGGCAGAAACTGATCTTCATCATGCGCGAGCCGCTGGACCGGGCCCTGTCGGCGGTGCGCTACGTGTTCAAGCAGGGCGGGCGCAACATCAGGGATGCCTCGACCGAGGATATCCTGGAGGTGGCGCGCAAGCCGGTGATCGCCGATCTGTCGCGCTATGACGATACGGTGGCCACGCTGGAGCGCAATTATCCCGAGGCGGATCTGCGCTTTTTCTTCTACGAGACGATGATGCGTGAAAAGGCCCAGACGCTGAACAACGTCTGCGACTGGCTGGGCATCGCGCGGCTGGACCTGCCGCCCGAGGAACTGGAGCGGCGCGACAACCCCACCGATGCCTTTTCCCTGCCTGCCGCGGTGATCGACGAGCTGGGCGCCAAGCTGGCCCCGGTACGCGCCGCGATCGAGGCGAAATTCCCCCAGGCCCGCGCGGCCTGGGCCGATGTGACGCCGCAATAGGGGGCCGCGATGATCATCTCGCACAAGCATCGTTTCGTCTTCGTCAAGACGACCAAGACCGCCGGCACCAGCGTCGAAATCGCGCTGACCAAGCATTGCGGCGACGAGGATATCATCACGCCCATCCATCCCGATGACGAGGCGATCAAGCGCGACCGCGGCCTGCGCGGGCCGCAGAACGACGTGCAGACCCTGGCCGACGGTACCGAGCTGCGGCTGTTCAACCACGCGCCCTTCAACCGCGCGCGCCGGGTGATCGGGACAGATGGCTGGCGCAGCTATTTCACCTTCGCCTTCGAGCGCAACCCGTTCGACCGCACGGTGTCGGCCTATCACTACATGAAGAAGAACCGTGTCGCCAAAGGCATCTGGGACGAGCGGCTGACCTTCGCCGCCTTCCTGCGCAAACCCAAGGTGCTGGAGCGCCTGCACCAGCGCGGCTGGGGGCTTTACACGATGAAAGACCGCGTGGTGGTCGACAAGATCTACTTTTTCGAGGATCTGAACGGCGCGATGGAAGACATCTATGCCCGGCTGGGCATCGACGAGTCCGAGCCGCTGATGCAGACCAAGGTGTCCAAACGCGAAGGCAGCTATCGCGACTATTACGACGACGAAAGCCGCGCCATCGTGGCCCGGGCCTTCGAAAAGGAAATCGAGACCTTCGGCTATGCGTTCTGACCTCTTGTCCCTGTCCTGCGCACCCCCGGGCCCGTCCCGGGCCGGCCGGGCATGAGCGCGCAGCGCGACCGGCTGGAACAGGCCGGGTTCCGACAGCGCCGCGGCCGGGTCTGGTCGGCCGAGATCGACGATTACACCGTCGACGTGCTGCTGCGCCCGGCGCGGCAGCTGGTGGTCTGTTTCGACCATGCCGGCATCGCCGAGAACAATCCCAAGCGCACCCGCCCCGGCTGGGGGTTCCGTTTCGTGCGCGAACATACCGATATGGCGGGCATTTTCGTCAAGCCCACCCGCTCGCACTGGTTCCGCCCGCCGGGCCTGCACGAGCTGTGCGCGACGCTGGAAAGGACCGGGTTCTTCCGCCCCTATGACGGCGTGATGACCTATGGCGGCTCGATGGGCGGCTATGCCGCGCTGGCCTATGCCGATGCGTTCCGTGCCGACCGGGTGCTGTCGCTCAATCCGCAGGCCACGCTATCGGCGGCGCTGGTGCCCTGGGAAACCCGGTTTCCCCAGGGCCGGGCGCAGGAATGGGACAGCTTTCCGCAAAACGCAGCCCAGGGCTGCCGCACCCCCGCCCGCGTGGTGGTGGCGTTCGATCGCCGCTGCGCCGAGGACGCGGCGCATGTGGATCTGCTGGACATCCCCGCCATGACCGAGCTGAACATCCCCTTCGTGGGCCACGGCGTGCCCTATCACCTGCGCAAGATGGGCCTGCTGGAGCGGCTGTTCGACGATGTGGCGCAGGACCGCTTCGACATCGCCCAATGGCGCCGGTTGGTACGCGCGCGCCGCGATCTGGACGACTACAAGGCCCGCATCGCCGCGGGGCCCGTCCGCCAACAGCCTTTACCTAAAGGTTAATGATTTGTTAGCCTGCCGCAGCGTTATGTACCGAGTTTCGTTTTTTCTACCGCACATGCGGTGCAATTCATTCTACCGGGCACCGTCCTGACGCACTGCGAAGGCCTGCCCCGACAGGCCCCGGGGCCCGGCAAATTTGACCGAAAGGACAAGCAATGCCGCTTACCCCAGAAACCTGGCTCGACACGTTCCTGGTGAACGCCGGAAATACCACCGGCACCCAGGTGGAACCGCAGATCGCCCAACTGGCCGATGGCCGCATACTGGTGGCCTGGGAAGACCTGTCAAACAATGTCGATTCCGATAATGGCACTGATGTGATCGCCCAGATCTATGATCCGCTGGGCAATCCCGAGGGTAGCCCCTTTCGCATGAGCGACGGCTATTTCCTTGATGACGAGGGCGAGTTCGAAGTGGCCGGCACGCCCAGCGGCGGCTGGGTGCTGGCGATGGAGGATACCGACATCTCGGGCACCTCGATCCGGATCGAGGTTTTCGATGCCTCGGGCACGCTCATCGACGTGCGCAGCTATATCGAACAATCGGGCGAAAGCTTCAACGACCCGACGGTGACCGTGGCCGACAATGGCGACATCATCGTGGGCTGGAATGTCGATAACGGCAGCACCGTCTCTGCCAATTACGCCTTTTACGATCAAAGCCTGGGCAGCTGGAGCACGACGCCCGTCTCGTTCCTGGCCTCGTCGAACGAAAGCGACTTCGGGACAATTCAGAATGTCAGCGTCGCGGCGCTGTCGAATGGCACATACGTGATGGTCGCCAACCGCGACAACGCGCTTGATGAGGACATCATCGGCCGCATCATCGCCGCCGATGGCAGCACGGGCGGCAGTTTCTTCACCATCTCGACCGCCTCGGGCAATAACGAATTCGGCGTCGACGTGGCGGCGCTGACCGGGGGCGGTTTCGTCGCCACCTGGAGCGAGGATGACGGCACCGACACCGACAGTTTCTTCCGCATCTTCGACAATAGCGGCACGGCGGTGGCAGGGCCGCAATTCTTCGATGCCGGTATTGCCGGGACCTCGGACAACAATAACGAGATGTCCGTGGCCGGGCTGTCGGACGGCACCTTCGTGATCGTCTGGGACGATGACGAGACGAACGAGGTCGTCGGCCAGCGTTTCAGCGCCACCGGCAGCACGATCGGCAGCGCCTTTACCATCGCCAGCGGCGGCATTCCCAGCCAGCCCGAGATCACCGCGCTGGAAGACGGACGCTTTGCCGTGACCTGGCAGGATGGCGACATCCAGAGCGCGATCTACGACACCCGCGACAATGCCAACGCGGTGCCCGCCTATGCCCCGCAATCGCTGCAGGTGGGCACGCTGGGCGATGATACGATCGATGCCACCGCCTCGCTGGTCTATGGCTATGACGGCAACGACTCGATCGACGATGGTGGCGGCACCAACACGATCTTCGGCGGGGCCGGCGACGACACGATCTCGATCCTTAGCCTGTCGTCCAGCGAGGATGTGCATGGCGAGACGGGCATCGATACGCTGGTGGCCTTCAGCACCGGGTCGAACGTGACCTTCGACCTGGGCGCGGGCACGGCCAGCAACGGCATCACCACACAGGTCACCACCGGGTTCGAGAACGTGATCGGCACGCTCGAGGCGGAACGCTTCATCGGGTCCTCGGACGCCAACGAGATTCAGGCCGGTGGCGGCGACGACACGGTCGAGGGCGGCTCGGGCACCGATACGATCCGTGGCGGTGACGGCAATGACGACCTGAATGCCCAGGCCGGCAACGATTCCGTCTTCGGCGATGCGGGCGACGACACGATCACCCATACCGCCTTTTTGGGCTATGACCATGTCGATGGTGGCACGGGCACCGATACGCTGGTGATCGATCCGACCCTGAACGCCAATCTGGCCTTCGATGTGGGGCTTCAGCAATGGGGCGGCATCGCCTCTCTGGGGTACGATCTGATCGGGATCGAGGTGATCCGCTCGGGCCGTGGCGATGACAGCCTGACGGGCGATGACACCGACAACCGGTTCGAAGGCGGGATCGGCAACGACACGATGATCGGTGGGAACGGCCGTGATACGCTGATCGGGGAGTCGGGCAATGACAGCCTGAACGCGGGCAACGGGTTCGACGAGGTTTATGGCGGTCTGGGCGACGACGTTCTGATCAGCGGGCGCAACCGCGACCTGCTGGATGGTGGCGACGGCAATGACGACCTGACCAGCGGCGGCGGGGCCGACACGCTTTTGGGGGGCGCGGGCAATGACACGCTCGACTCGGGGCTGTCGGATGACAGCGTCAATGGCGAGGCCGGGGCCGACCTGATCGTCACCCGCGGCGGCGCCGATACCGTTGCGGGCGGGGCCGGGAACGACACGATCAACGGCATTGCCGGTAATGACGTGCTGTTCGGCCAGAACGGCGATGACGCGATCAATGGCGGCGGCCAGAATGACTCGCTTTATGGCGGCAATGGCAACGACACGTTGAACGGCGGCAACGGGTTCGACCTGATCCTGGGCGAGGACGATGACGACCGGCTGCTGGGCGGCGGACGTGCGGACACGCTGGATGGCGGCGCTGGTAACGACATCCTGCGCGGCGATATCGGCGCAGATGTCCTGATCGGCGGGGCGGGCAACGATCTGCTTGTCGGCGGCGACCAGGGCGATGTCTTTGTCTTTGCCGATGGGTTCGGGCAGGACACGATCACCGATTTCGATGCGCTCGAGTCCCTCGAGGATATCGATCTTTCGGGGGTGAGTTCGATCACCAACTGGGCCGACCTGTTCAACAACCACATGAGCCAGGTGGGCAGCCGCGTGCTGATCGAGGCGCTGGACGGCTCGGGCGATTTCATCCGCATCGACAATGTCAGCCTGACCGACATGGACGCGAGCGACTTCATCTTCTGACCGGAGAGGTCAGCAAAAACCGCAACGGGCCGCCCGATCCGGGCGGCCCGTCTGTCTTTGCGCGGCGCGCGCAGCATACCCTAGCCTTTCAAAAGGCCCTGCAGATAGCGGCCATAGGCGTTCTTGGCGAATTTCTCTGCCCGCGCGCGCAGGGCGGCTTCGTCGATCCAGCCATTGCCAAAGGCGATTTCATCGGGGCTGCCGGTCTGCAAGCCCTGCCGCTTTTCCAGCGTGCGCACGAAATTGCCCGCGTCCAGCAGGCTTTCGTGGGTGCCGGTATCGAGCCAGGCATAGCCGCGCCCCATCCGTTCGACGCTCAGGCTGCCATCCTGCAGGTAGGATTCCAGCAATGTGGTGATTTCCAGCTCGCCCCGCGCCGAGGGCTGCACCTGCCGGGCACGCTCAGGCGCGGTCCCGTCCAGGAAATACAGCCCCGTCACCGCGTAGTGCGAGGGCGGCACCTGCGGTTTTTCGATGATCTGGGTAACCGCACCCGTCCCGTCGAACCCGACGACACCGTATCGTTCCGGGTCGGCCACGCGATATCCAAAGACAGTGCCGCCCGCGGTCTTGGCATCCGCCGCCGACAGCATCTCGGGCAGGCCATGGCCGAAAAAGATATTGTCACCCAGCACCATGGCCGAGGGGCTGCCGGCCAGGAAATCCTCAGCCAGGATATAGGCCTGCGCCAACCCGTCGGGGCTGGGCTGTTCGATCCAGGTCAGGCTTAGCCCCCACTGGCTGCCGTCGCCCAGGGTGCGCTGGAATTGTGCCTGGTCGTGCGGCGTGGTGATCACCGCGATCTCGCGGATGCCCGCCAGCATCAGCACGCTGAGCGGGTAATAGATCATCGGCTTGTCGTAGATCGGCAGCAGCTGTTTCGACACGCCCAGCGTGATCGGATAAAGCCGCGTGCCCGAGCCGCCGGCCAGGATGATGCCCTTGCGTGTGGTCATGGAGAAATACCTTTCGTGATCAATGAAGCAGAACCGCCAGCGCCCGGTCGATACCGGCGCGCCAGTCGGGCCGGTCGATACCGAACTGCGCCTTGAGCGCCGAGCAATCCATGCGGGAATTGAGCGGACGCGCGGCGGGCGTGGGATAGTCCGCCGTGGGGATGCCGCTGACCGCCACGGATTTTCCCGCGCGGGCAAAGATTTCCTCGGCAAAGCCTTTCCAGCTGGTATCGGGCGCGCCCGAGAAATGATGCATCCCGCCCTTGCTGTCATCGGCGGCCATGGCGCGCGCCATGGTCAGGCAGGCCGTGGCGATGGCATCCGCCGGCGTCGGCCCGCCGATCTGGTCCTCGACGATCGACAAGGCGTCGCGGCTTTCCGACAGGCGCAGCATGGTTTTCAGAAAGTTGTTGCCATGGGCCGAGAACACCCAGGACGTGCGCAGCACCGCCCATTGCCCGCCGGCCTCGGCAATCGCGCGCTCTCCGGCCAGCTTGGAGCGGCCATAGGCGCCCAGCGGGCCCACCGGGTCGGCGGGCGTCCAGGGCGCCGTGCCATCGCCGGCAAAGACGTAATCGGTCGAGATATGCACGAAGGGAATGCCCCGCGCGGCGCATTCCCGCGCCATGGCGCCGGGGGCGGCGCCGTTGATCACGGTGGCCTGCGCCTCTTCCTCTTCGGCGCGGTCGACCGCCGTGTAGGCGGCGGCGTTGATCACCGCGCCGGGCGCGTGGGCGGCGATGGCCGCGGCGCAGGCCGCCGGGTCCGACAGGTCGGCGGCGTCGCGCCCCAGCGCGGTCACATCCGCCTGCGCCTGCAATTCCGTGGCCACCTGGCCGGTTTTCCCGAAGACAAGAATGGTCATCGCTTTCCCCTTATTCCCCCAGCGGCACATGCCAGCTTTGCGGCACGTCCAGCCCCAGCGCGGTCAGCCGCGTGACCTGGTCGGCGCGGATCGCCTCGGCGCGCCCGGCAAAGCCCGCGGGCACCGCCATGCGGCGCGACGGGTTGACCTGCGCCGTCAGCGCGTCCTCGCGGTAGCCATGCGCATCGAGCCCGAGAAACGCCTCGATCCCGCGCAGCGTGGCCTCGGGGCGGGCGCGCACATCCTCGAAGAAGAAAAACGCCACCTTTTCCCCCAGCCGCGCGCGCAGCCCTTCGACGATGCCCGCGTAATCCGCATGCGCCCGGGTGCCGTGATCGTCGAAATAGGCGGCGAACTCGGCCTCGCTCAACGTGTCGAGCGCATCGCCCCGCCCCGAGAATTCATACGAGAATTTCAGGTTCGACCACAGCCGCTCGGACGGGTGGCGCATGGTGTAGATCGCCCGCACCTCGCGGGCCACGCGGTGCACGTGATCCCAGCCCGCATCGTCCAGCGTGGCATAGAGGTTC
The DNA here is from genome assembly GCA_021767525.1 of Paracoccaceae bacterium. Lineage (GTDB taxonomy): Bacteria > Pseudomonadota > Alphaproteobacteria > Rhodobacterales > Rhodobacteraceae > Lutimaribacter. The sequence goes on along the minus strand of JAASTF010000045.1, from coordinate 345 downwards.
GAGAAATCCGCGACCCAGGGCGCGTTCTGCTTGCGCGGGGGCCGCATGTCGAACAGGCGCCGGTACCAGGCGTCATCGACCTGCGGCGCCAGGTAAGGATCGGCATACCAGGCCAGGTTGCGCTGCACATGCGGGTTGATCCGGTCGGGATTGAGGTTGCGCACCACGCGCTGGTAGCGATCCAGCCGGCCGGCCAGCGACATGTAGCTTTGTCCCTTCGGGTCGGCGAAATAGTGGATTTCCTTTTCCGGGCTGAAATGGATCTGCGGATGCGTCGCCAGTTGCCGGTGCAGCCAGGTGGTGCCCGCCTTCATCGCCCCCACGGACAGAAACAGCCGGTCCAGT
>JAASTF010000311.1 GCA_021767525.1 Paracoccaceae bacterium | reverse complement strand
TTTCCACCATTTCGCCAAAGCTGCGTTCGCGGTCTTCGCTGGGCAGCGCCTCGTGCGTCAGAAGGTGGTCGCTGACCGTCAGCACCGCCAGCGCGCGGATGTTGTGACGCGCGGCCAGATTATACAGTTCCGCCGCCTCCATCTCGACGCCCAGGATGCCGTGGCGTGTCATCATCTCGTTCAGGTCGGGCCGCTCGTCATAGAACACGTCGGCCGAATAGATGCCGCCCACATGCGGGGCGATCCCGCGTGCCTCGGCGGCCTCGACAGCGGCGCGCAGCAGGCCCCAATCGGCGCAGGGGGCGAAATTCAGCTCGCGGAAAATGCCGGTCGAGGGCGTTGAAATCGCGCTTGCCGTCATCGCGATGATGACATTGCGCAGGCGGATATGCCGCTGCATCGCGCCGCATGACCCGATGCGGATCAGGGTTTGCGCGCCATAGTCGCGGATCAGCTCGTTGGCATAGATCGACAGGCTGGGCATCCCCATGCCCGAGCCGTGGATCGTCACGCGGTTGCCGCGCCAGCTGCCGGTAAAGCCCAGCATCCCGCGCACCTCGTTCACGCATTTCACATCGTCCAGAAACGTCTCGGCCGCCCATTTGGCGCGCAGAGGATCGCCGGGCATCAGCACGGTTTCCGCGATTTCCCCGGGCTTGGCCCCGATATGGATTGACATCACACCCCCCTTTGATTTCCCGCGCAGCATAGCCGCGCGCGCAGGCGGGGCAATCGCCATTCGCGCGGTAACGCGCCGCGGTTTAGCGTTGATACTTGATGAAAGGTGTCAGCGTGCCGATCCGGTCATACAGGCGCCGGGCGGTTTCGTTGAAATCCTGCGTCAGCCAGTACACGCTGGGTGTGCCGTTTTCATCCGCGGCCGCATAGACCGCCTCGATCAACGCGCGGCCCACGCCAGAGCCGCGCACCTCGGGGTCGGCATAAAGGTCTTGCAGATAGCACACATCCTCGACCCGCCAGTTATGCGGATGAAAGATATAGTGCACCAGCCCCACGGCACGCCCGTCCTGCACCGCGATCAGCCCGTTTTGTGCGGGCCGCGCGGGATCGAGCAGCCGGGCAAAGGTGGTGGCGTAAACCTGGTCGCTGACGCTGCTTTCGTAGAACTCCAGGTAAGCCGTCCAAAGGCGGCGCCAATCGGCCTGGTCCGACGGGGCAAGGGGGCGGATTGTCAGCGACATGGGGCATCTCCTGTTTTTGCATTCTCACGCAGTTTGCACCTTTGCGTGATGTCGTCCATGCCCTGTTGTCAGCATTATTCCGCTGATCGGGTTGGGCGAATCGAACCACGAGGCCACGTCGGGTGTTGAGCGACACAAGCAATCCAATCGGAGGATCAACGTGACTTTTAAACCGAAACTGACCGCAACCTTGACCGCCATTTCGCTGGGCCTTGCCGCGCCTGCATTTGCCCAGGACAGCGACACCGCCGCACCCGAGAGCCTGCAGGAACCGCGCCCCGACGCCAATCAAGAGCGTGACAGCATGGAAACCACCGAAAGCGGCACCGAGGAGGTGGTCGAAGACGTGCAAGAACCGCGTCCCGACGCCAACCAAGCGCGCGACGGCATGGAAGAAGGCGCCATTTCGACCATCGCCGCCGGCGATGTGACCGATGGCCAGGTCGATGCCTTCGTGAAGGCCGCGCTGGCGGTTGAAGAGGTGCGTGGCGAATACTTGCCGCAGATCCAAGGCGCCGAAAACCAGCAAGAGCGCGAGGCGCTGATGGATCAGGCCAACAACGAGGCCATGCAAGCGATCGACGACATCGAAGGCGTGACGCCCAGCGAATACCTGGCCATCGCGCGCGCCGCGCAGGCCGACGAGGCGCTTGCCGGCCGTATCAATGTTGAACTGCGCGCGATGCGCACGCGTTGATCGGCCAGTTGGCAAATGAAAAGAAAGGGCAGGCCGCCGGGCCTGCCCTTTTTCATGCGTGACGGTCCGCGTTACTCGGCGGCGATTTCCTGTGGATCGGCCAGCGTAACGATGTCCATCATGATCGTGTTCAGGTTGAAATCCTTGGGCGTATAGACCTTTGCCACGCCCATCGCCTTCAGCCGCTTGGCGTCTTCGTCGGGGATGATGCCGCCGACGATTACCGGCACATGGCCCAGCCCCGCGTCGCGCATCCGGTTCATCAGATCCTCGACCAGCGGAATGTGGCTGCCCGACAGGATCGACAGGCCGACCACGTGTGCGTCGCCCTCTTGCGCGGCGGTGACGATCTGTTCGGGCGTCAGGCGGATGCCCTCGTAATCGATGTCCATGCCGCAGTCGCGCGCGCGGAATGCGATTTGTTCGGCCCCGTTCGAATGGCCGTCCAGCCCCGGCTTGCCCACCAGGAATTTCAGGCGGCGGCCCAGGCGGTCGCTGACCGCGTTCACCGCGTCGCGGATATCGTCCAGCCCTTCGGTCTTGTTCGACACCGATTTCGACACGCCCGTGGGGCCGCGATATTCGCCATGCACGCTGCGCATTTGCGCGGCCCATTCGCCGGTGGTCACGCCCGCCTTTGCCGCCTTGATCGACGCCGGCATCACGTTGCGCCCCTCGGCGGCGGCAGCGCGCAGTTCGGCCAGCGCCTCTTGCACGGCGGCGGCATCGCGCTGGTTGCGCCATTCGTTCAGGCGGTCGATCTGGTCCTGTTCCACGGCCGGATCGACGACCATGATGCCGCCATCCTCGCCCATAAGCGGGCTGGGCTCGCCCTCGGTCCACTTGTTCACGCCGACAACCACGGTTTCGTTCCGCTCGATCCGGTTCAGACGGTCGGCATTGGAATCCACCAGGCGCGACTTCATGTATTCGATCGCCTCGACCGCGCCGCCCATGCTGTCGATATTGGCCAGCTCGTGCCGCGCGCCTTCTTTCAGCGCCTCGACCTTGGCATCGACCGCCGGGTTGCCGTCGAACAGGTCGTCAAACTCCAGCAGGTCGGTTTCATAGGCCAGGATCTGCTGCATCCGCATCGACCATTGCTGATCCCAGGGGCGGGGCAGGCCAAGCGCCTCGTTCCAGGCGGGCAGCTGCACCGCACGCGCGCGGGCCTTTTTCGACAGCGTGACGGCCAGCATCTCGATCAGGATGCGGTAGACGTTGTTTTCAGGCTGCTGTTCGGTCAGGCCCAGAGAGTTCACCTGCACCCCATAGCGGAAGCGGCGGTATTTCGGGTCTTCGACACCATAGCGGGTGGCGCAGATTTCGTCCCACAGGTCGACGAAGGCGCGCATCTTGCACATCTCGGTGACAAAACGGATGCCGGCATTCACGAAGAAGCTGATCCGCCCGACAAGGCGCGGGAAATCCTCGGCCGGGACGCGCGGTTTCAGCTCGTCCAGAACGGCGGTGGCGGTGGCGAGGGCAAAGGCCAGTTCCTGCTCGGGCGTGGCGCCGGCCTCTTGCAGGTGATAGGAACACACGTTCATCGGGTTCCATTTCGGGATATTGGTATAGCAATATTCGGCCACGTCCCCGATCAGCCGCAGCGACGGTTTCGGCGGGCAGATATAGGTGCCGCGGCTTAGGTATTCCTTGATCAGGTCGTTTTGCACCGTGCCTTGCAATTTCGACACATCCGCGCCCTGTTCCTCGGCAACGGCCACATACAGCGCCAGCAACCACGGCGCTGTGGCGTTGATCGTCATTGACGTGTTCATCTGCTCCAGCGGAATCTGGTCGAACAGCGTGCGCATGTCGCCAAGGTGACAGACCGGAACGCCGACCTTGCCGACCTCGCCTTTTGCCAGAACATGGTCGCTGTCATAGCCTGTCTGCGTTGGCAGATCGAACGCTACCGAAAGCCCGGTCTGCCCGCGCGACAGGTTCGAACGATACAGCGCGTTCGATGCCTTGGCGGTGGAATGGCCGGCATAGGTGCGGATCAGCCAAGGGCGGTCTTTTTGCGTGTCGGTCATCTGGGCCTCCGGGTGAATCGGGTTGGCAATTTTATTGCGTCAGCGCGCAATAGAGCGGAATTTTGTGCCAAGGTCAATTCGCTGC
>JAASTF010000310.1 GCA_021767525.1 Paracoccaceae bacterium | reverse complement strand
TTCCCGGCAAAAACAAGATCATCTTCATCTTGCCAGGTAAACTCCGGGGGTTTGGGGGCAGCGCCCCCAATATCCCGAGGGCCCGCAAGGGCCCGAGATACCAAGCGTCGCGTCAGCGACACCGCTGGATTACGCCAGGCTCAGGAAAACTCCTGAAGCCGCGCGACATAGCGCGCCAGCGTGTCGATCTCCAGGTTGATACGATGGCCCACCGCCACATCGCCCCAGGTCGTCGCCTCCTTGGTATGGGGGATGAAATTCACGCCGAAATCGCAGCCATCGACCTCGTTCACCGTCAGCGACGTGCCATTCAGCGCAACCGAGCCTTTCGGCGCGATGAAACGGGCCAGCGCCTCGGGCGCGCGGAATGTCACTCGGGTGCTGTCGCCCTCGTCGCGCATGTCCACCACCTCGGCCACGCCGTCGACATGGCCCGACACGATATGCCCGCCCAGCTCGTCGCCCACTTTCAGCGCGCGTTCCAGGTTGACCCGACGCTCCTCGGTCCAGTCGCCGATATTGGTCTTCGACACGCTTTCGGCGCTGATATCCACGTCGAACCAGCCCGCGCCCTTGTCAACCACTGTCAGGCATACCCCGTCGCAGGCGATCGAGGCGCCCAGATCGACCCGCTCCATGTCGTAACGCGTGTCGATGCGCGCGCGCAGGTCGCCGCGATGCTCCAGCGCCGTGACCCGGCCGATATCGGTGATGATCCCTGTGAACATGGCACGCCTCCTGCTTTTCGCCCTCTGACGTAGCGGCCCCGGCGCCCCAAGGCAAGCGCGGGCATTTTGCGCCTTATTCTTGCCCGCTTGGCACGCTATGACTTGCGGCAATCTCAACCCGGCAAAATGGCGCTGCATGGCCACGACAGACCCGACAGCAAAGGTTTTCCTGTTCCTGCAGGGGCCGCATGGGCCATTCTTTCACCGGCTCGGGCGGATGCTTCGTCTGACCGGTGCGCAGGTCTGGCGCGTTGGCTTCAACGCGGGTGACCGGGCGTTCTGGTTCGATCCGGCCAGCTATATACCCTATCGCGGCACGGCCGAGGCCTGGCCCGACCGTTTCGCCGCCCTGGTGGCCGAAAAGGGCGTGACCGACATCGTGCTTTATGGAGACACGCGCGCGATCCACGCCTCGGCCATCGCGCGGGCGCGCGACCTGGGCCTGACCGTGCATGTCTTCGAAGAAGGCTATCTGCGCCCCTACTGGGTGACCTATGAACGCGGCGGTGCGAACGGGCATTCGCGGCTGATGGGCATGGACATCGCCATGATGCGCAAAACGCTGGCGCAATCCGACATGGATACGCCCGTGCCCCCCGCCCATTGGGGCGACATGCGCCACCACATCTTCTACGGCGCCCTTTACCATTGGTTCGTGATGTTCCGAAACGGCGGCTACAGCAATTTCCGCCCCCATCGCGATCTGCCGGTCACAAAGGAATTCCAGCTGTATCTGCGCCGCCTTCTGCTGATGCCTGCGCACAGTATCGAACGCCGCATCGCCACAAGGCGCATCCGCAACGGCGGCTTTCCCTATCACCTGGCGCTGCTGCAGCTGGAACATGACAGCAGCTTTCAGATGCACAGCCCGTTTTCCACCTTGTCCGAGTTCCTGGCGCTGATCATCCACGATTTCGCCAAGGGCGCGCCGGGGCATCACCACCTGGTCATCAAGGCCCATCCCCTGGAAGACGGGCGTGTGCCCGTGCGCAGCGAAATCCGGCGCCTGGCGGCCGCTGCCGGCGTGCCGGGGCGGGTGCATTACGTGCGCGGCGGAAAGCTGGCGCAGCTGTTGAACGACGCGCGCTCGGCCGTGACGGTCAATTCGACCGCAGCACAACAGGTGCTGTGGCGCGGCATCCCGCTCAAGGTGTTCGGCGACGCGGTCTATGCCAAGCCCGAATTCGTCTCGGCCCAGCCGCTGGCCCAGTTCTTCGCCCAGCCCGCGCGGCCCGACCGAAAGGCCTACAAGGATTACCGGCGCTATCTTTTGGAAACCAGCCAGGTGCCCGGAGGTTTCTATTCCGCGCGCGGGCGGCGGCAGTTGCTGCGCCAGGTGGTCGACATGATGCTGTCGTCGGAAGACCCTTATGACGCGCTGAAATCGGGCACCGCCGCGCCGCGCCAACACCTGCGCGCCGTCACCTGACCGCGTCACACCGCGCGACCGCCAAGCAACAGTTTGCCCATCCTGGCTGCCCCGTTATGCGCGGGACGCTGGATTTTTGCATTTCACTCGGCTACCCTTGCAGAAAAATACCGAGGCAGAACAATAACAGGTCGAGGAGACCGAGCAGTGAAACCCCAAACTTCCCGACGGGCGAAGTCCGTCGCCCTTATCGTCGCGGTTGCGCTGGTTGCGTCCTGCGGGCTGCCGCGATCCGGGCCCAACAAGCGTGAAATCTTCTCGGGTTCGGTCCTGCGCGAAGGCGATGCCTATGTGGTGTCGGTCAACGACCGCGTCACCCGCGCCACCGCCGTCGTTCCCGCGCTTGGCTTTTCCAGCGCGTTCAAGAATGCCGGGGTTCTGGGGTCGGATACGATCAGGCCGGGCGACACGCTGGGCTTGACCATCTGGGAAAACGTCGACGACGGCCTGTTGGCTGGCGAAGGCGTGAACGCCACCGCCCTGGAAGAGGTGCAGGTGGATGGCGCGGGCTTTATCTTCGTGCCCTATGCGGGCCGCATCCGCGCGGCCGGCAACAGCCCAGAGGCGCTGCGCCGCATCATCACCGCCAAGCTCGAAGAGCAGACACCCGAACCGCAGGTCGAGGTGCGCCGCCTTGCAGGCGATGGCGCCACCGTGTCGATCGTGGGCGCCGTGGGTGGCCAGGGCGTTTACGCGATCGAACGGCCCACGCGCACCCTGTCGTCGATGCTGGCACGGGCGGGTGGCGTGACGATCGAGCCGGAAATCGCCCAGATCACCGTGATCCGCGGCGATCAGCGGTCCAAGGTGTGGCTGCAGGATCTGTACAAGCACCCCGGTTTCGACATCGCCCTGCGCCCCGGCGACCGTATCCTGGTCGAGGAAGACACCCGTGCCTTCACCGCGCTTGGCGCCACCGGCAGCCAGTCGCGCGTGCCCTTTGAATCCCAGACGCTCAGCGCGATCGAGGCGATTGCCCAGGTCGGCGGCCTGATGCCCAATGCGGCAGACCCGACCGGCGTCTTCGTTCTTCGGAACGAACCCGCCGACATCGCCAACCAGGTGCTGGGCCGCGACGACCTGCAAGGCGCACAGCGCATGGTCTACGTGCTGGACCTGACCCAGCCCAACGGCATGTTCATGGCGCGTGACTTCTCGATCCGTGACGACGACACGCTTTACGTGACCGAGGCGCCGTTCACCCAGTGGGACAAGACGATTTCGGCGCTGACGGGCTCGCTTGGGTCGGTCAATGCAATCGGCGATCTGGCCTCGGGCAACTAGGGCCCGGATGAGCGACGCATCGCGCAATGACACGGCCGCCGGGGCATCCCCCCGGCGGCTTTTCCATTACAACGCAGGTTTCCTGACACAACGCCGCGTGCGGCGCATCCTGCAATTGGCGGGCTATCGCCCCACGCTGGGCAAGCCGGGGCCGGATGATCTGGTGGGGGTTTGGGGCCATTCGCCCTATGCCAAGCGGGGCGAGGCGGTGGCACAGGCGACCGGTGCGGCGCTGGTGCGGATCGAGGATGCGTTCCTGCGCTCGCTGCACCCGGGGCGGTCGGGCGACCCGCCCATCGGCCTGGTGATCGACCACGCGGCGATGCATTTCGACCCCACCACGCCGTCCGACCTGGAGCGCCTGCTGCGTGACGAGCCGCTTGACGATGCCGCCCTTCTGGCCCGCGCCCGCGGCGCCATCGCGCGGATGCAAGAGGCGCATTTGACAAAATATTGCGCGGTCGACCCCGCTGCCCCCCTGCCCGATCCGGGTTACGTGCTGGTGATCGACCAGACGCGCGGCGATGCCTCGGTCACGCATGGCATGGCCGATGCCAACGCGTTCAAGGAAATGCTGTTTCACGC
>JAASTF010000309.1 GCA_021767525.1 Paracoccaceae bacterium | reverse complement strand
TGTGCGGCGTCGCTGGCGGCCTCTTCCGTCGCTTGCGCGGCGTCGCTCGCAGCCTCTTCGGTCGCCTGTGCCGCGTCGCTGGCGGCCTCTTCCGTCGCTTGCGCGGCGTCGCTCGCAGCCTCTTCGGTCGCCTGTGCCGCGTCGCTGGCGGCCTCTTCCGTCGCTTGCGCGGCGTCGCTAGCGGCCTCTTCTGTCGCTTGCGCGGCGTCGCTGGCGGCGTCTTCCGTCGCCTGTGCCGCGTCGCTGGCGGCTTCTTGCGTGTCGTCCACCGCATTGCCGGCCGCGTCGGCAGCCTCTTGCACGGCGTCGGTCGTCGCTTCGACGGCGTCTTGCGCGGCGTCGCTGGTGGCCTCGACGGCGTCCTGGACGGTCTGCCCGGTATACAGGAAATAGCCGCCGATGGCGACGATCGCGGCCAACACGATCCAGATCACGTTTCTCATTCTTTAATCCCCCTAAAGGTCACTACGCGGCGGTTTGCCACAGGTTACACATCTGCCAGATGCGTCCCGCACCCGGAAGGTGCAAGGGGAAAAGACGCGATTTTCGGCTCATATCAGCCGATTGCCGCTTGCAGACGGGGCGGGCCACGGCTACTTTCTGGCCTCGAAAAACATATGTGAACAGCCGAAAGGATCCACACCATAGCCCGCAGACCCCACAACGCGCCGCCCACCCGTGACACCGGCCCCCGCGTGAACGAGCGCATCCGCGCCCCCGAAATCCGCCTGATCGGCGCCGATGGCGAAAATGTTGGCGTTGTCACGCCCGAACGCGCCATGGAAATGGCCGTAGAGGCCGGGCTGGACCTGGTCGAAATCTCGCCCAACGCCACCCCGCCCGTGTGCAAGATCATGGATTACGGCAAGTACAAATACGAACAGCAAAAGCGGGAATCCGAGGCGCGCAAAAAGCAGAAAGTCATCGAGGTGAAAGAGGTGAAGTTCCGCCCCAACACCGACACGCATGACTATGACGTGAAGATGCGCAACGTGGTGAAGTTTCTGGAAAAGGGCGACAAGGTCAAGGTGACCCTGCGCTTTCGCGGCCGCGAAATGGCGCACCAGAACCTGGGCCGCGAGTTGCTGGAACGTGTGGCCGAGGACGTGAAGGAAATCGGCAAGGTCGAAAACATGCCCAAGATGGAAGGCCGTCAGATGATCATGATGATCGGCCCCGTCAGCAAGTAAGACAACCGCCTGCCAACACCGCGCCCCGCCCATGATCGGCGGGGCGTTTTCGTTTGAAAGGACAAGACATGTGGGAAGACCGCTTTCGCACCCCCGATTACGTGTTCGGAACCGAACCCGCGCAATTCCTGCGCGACCACCAGGACTGGCTGAAAGCCGGGCAAACCGCCCTGTCGGTGGCAGATGGCGAAGGGCGCAATTCCGTGTTCATGGCGCAATGCGGGATGGAGGTGACGGCGCTGGAATATGCCCCCTCGGCCATTGCGAAGGCGCGCAAACTCGCGCTGGAACGTGGTGTGACCGTCGACTTCCGGCAGGTCGACGTTCTGTCGCATGACTGGCCCGACAGGTTCGACCTGGTGGCAGGTATCTTCATCCAGTTCGTCGGCCCTGCCGACCGCCGCCGCCTGTTCCAAGGCATGCAACAAAGCGTGAAAGCAGGCGGTATCGTGATGCTGCATGGCTACACGCCCAAGCAGCTTGAATACGGCACCGGCGGGCCGCCCCATGCGGAAAACATGTATACGCCCGACATCCTCGCCGATCTGTTTCAGGGCTGGGACATTGCCGTGAACCGCGCGTATGAGCGCGAGGTGCAAGAGGGGCGCGGCCATTCCGGCATGTCCGCGCTGATCGATTTCATCGCGCGCAAACCCACCTGAAGCATCGGATGAAGAAAGCCCCGCAATGGATTGCGGGGCTTTGGTTTTTGGGGTTTTTCGCGGTTCAACTGGCGGCTTCGACCGCGCGTTTGGTCATGACGGCGACCAGGTGGGCGCGGTAGGCGCCCGAGCCGTGGAGATCGCCGATCATGCCGTCGGCGGCGGGGGCGGCCGGCACCGCGCTGGCCGAGAAGTCGGACGACAGCGCCTGCTCCGCCTCGGTCCAGCGGAACACGCCCTCTTCCGAGGCGCCGGTGACAGCGACGCGCACGCCGCCTTCGTATTTCGCCACGAACACCCCCACCAGCGCAAAGCGCGAGGCGGGCTGCTCGAACTTCATGTAGGCCGCCTTTTCCGGCACCGGGAACCGCACCTCGGTGATGATCTCGCCCTCGTCCAGCGCGGTGGTGAACATGCCCTGGAAATAGTCATCCGCCGCGATCTCGCGCGCGTTGGTCACGATCGTCGCGCCCGAGCCCAGGGCCGCCGCCGGGTAGCACGCCGCCGGGTCGTTATTGGCCAGGCTGCCGCCGATCGTGCCGCGGTTGCGCACCGCCGGATCGCCGATATGCGCCGCCAGATGCGCCAGCGCCGGGTAATCGCCCGCCTCGGCCGCCACCACCGCGTGCGGCGTCGCGCCGCCCACGCAGATCGCGCCGTCATCGGCCCGGCAGACGCCCTTCATCTCCCCGATGCCCGACAGGCTCACCAGCTTCGACGGCATCGCCAGCCGCTGCTTCAGCGTCGGGATCAGCGTCTGACCGCCCCCCAGCGCCTGCGCGTCCTCGTCCTTCAGCGCCGCCACCGCGTCGGCGATGCTGCCGGGTTTCTCAAAATCGAATGCGTACATTCCGTCCGTTCCTTTCTGCAAGGATGGGAGGCCCCACCTTCATCTTGCCAAATAAACTCCGGGGAGCGCGAGGGGCTGGCCCCTCGCTCCCGCCCTGATCCCTCAGCCGTTCATCGCCAACCAAACGCGCGACGGCGACAGCGGCATGTCGATATGCGTGACATCGCGGCCCGCCCGTTGCAGCGCGTCCACCACGGCGTTGACCACCGCCGGCGGGCTGCCGATCGCCCCGGCCTCGCCGCAGCCCTTCACCCCCAGCGGGTTGTGCGTGCAGGGCGTCTGGCAGGAATGGTCGACCGCAAAGAACGGCACGTCATCGGCCCGCGGCATCGCGTAATCCATGTAGGACCCGGTCAGCAGCTGGCCGTTCTCGTCATAGGCCGCGCCTTCCAGCAGCGCCTGGCCGATCCCCTGCGCCAGACCGCCATGCACCTGGCCGGTCACGATCATCGGGTTCACCACGTTGCCGAAGTCATCGGCGGCGGCGAAGCGTTCGATCGTCACGCGGCCGGTCTCGGGGTCCAGCTCGACCTCGCAGGCATAGGCCCCGGCCGGGTAGGTAAAGTTCGACGGGTCGTAAAACGCCGTCTCCTCCAGCCCCGGCTCGATGTCTTCCAGCGGGTAGTTGTGCGGCACGTAAGCCGCCAGGGTCACGTCGCCCCAGGCCACCGATTTGTCGGTGCCCGCCACGCTGAACGCGCCGTCCTTCAGCTCGATATCCGCCTCGGAGGCTTCCAGCAGGTGGGCTGCGATCTTACGCGCCTTGTTGATGACCTTTTCCGTCGCCCGCACCATCGCCGAGCCGCCCACAGCCAGGCTGCGCGAGCCATAGGTGCCCATGCCCATCGGCGTGTTGGCAGTGTCGCCATGCACGATCTCGACCATGCTTTCGTCGATGCCCAGCATCTCGGCGATCACCTGCGGAAACGCGGTTTCATGGCCCTGACCGTGGCTGTGGCTGCCCGTCATCACGCTGATCGAGCCGGTGGCGTTCACCCGAACGGTCGCGCTTTCGTAAAGGCCCGCCCGCGCGCCCAGCTGCCCCACCAGGTTCGACGGCGCGATGCCGCAGGCCTCGATATAGCAGTTCACGCCCAGGCCGCGCAGCTTGCCGCGTGCCTTCGACTCGGCCTCGCGCGCGGCAAAACCGTCGCGGTCGATCATCTCGAGCAGCTTGTCCATAGTCGCGTTGTAATCGCCGGTGTCGTATTCCACAGCCACAGGCGTGGCATAGGGAAACTCGGTGATGAAGTTCTGACGGCGCAGCTCGATCGGGTCGACGCCCAACTCGCGCGCGGCCTTGTCGATCACGCGCTCCAGCTGATAGGTCGCCTCGGG
>JAASTF010000308.1 GCA_021767525.1 Paracoccaceae bacterium | reverse complement strand
GCGGCATCGATGAACTCGATCCGCGCCATCGGCACGCCCATCTGGATCGTGTCGATCACAGCCTGCACGGCGCCATGCATATCGGCGAAACCGCACACGGCCGCTGTGACCGCCTCGGGCTGGCCATGCAGGCGCAGCGTCAGCTCGGTCACCAATCCCAGCGTGCCCTCGCTGCCCACCATCAGCCCGGTCAGGTCATAGCCGGCAGACGATTTGCGCGCCCGCGTGCCGGTGCGGATCACCCGCCCGTCGGCCAGCACCACCTCCAGCCCCAGCACGTTGTCGCGCATCGTGCCATAGCGCACGGCCGTCGTGCCGCTGGCCCGCGTCATCGCCATCCCACCAAGTGAGGCATTGGCGCCGGGATCGACCGGAAAGAACAGCCCCGTCGCCCGCAACTCGGTATTCAGCTCTTCGCGGGTGCAGCCCGGTTGCACGCGCACATCCATGTCGTCGGCGTTGATCTCCAGCACCTTGTTCATGTGCCGGAAATCCACCACCACGCCGCCCGAAAACGCCTGCGCCTGCCCCTCAAGCGAGGTGCCCGCCCCCCAGCCCACCACCGGGCAGCCGTGTTCGGCGCATATCCGCACCAGCGCCGCCACTTCCTCGGTGGTCTGCGGATAGGCCACCGCATCGGGTGGCGCGGGGGGATAATACGTCTCGGATGTGGCGTGTTGGTCCAGATCGGGCTTGGACCGGCTCAACCGTTGTCCTAACAATTGCGCAAGCGCGTCCAGCGCGGCCGGGATGGTCATGACGGGGGGCTCCGTTCCGGGGAAGATTTCGCGCCACACTAAGGCAGGGCGCCACAGGGGAAAAGAGGAGGCCGTGCGGCAAATCCTGGCAGAGCAATGGCGCGTGATGATCCGGTCCTGCGTGAACGGCTGGGGCATCCTGCGCGCGCAGGGCCCGTCCAAGGTGCAGTTCTGGTTCATCGCGCTGCTGATCGGGGTCGCCGCGGGCTTTGCCGCGCTGTTTTTCCGCAAGGGTATCAACGCGCTGCAAACCGCGCTTTACAGCACCGATGACCCCACGCACCTGCACAGCTTTGCCGAAACGCTGCCCTGGTACTGGATCGTTCTGATCCCCGTCGCGGGCGGCACTGTGGTGGGGCTGATCCTGAATTATTTCACCCCAGACGGCCGCGTGCGCTCGGTCGCGGATGTGATCGAGGGCGCGGCGATGAACAATGGCCGGGTCGAGATCAAGGCCGGGATCGGCTCGGCTTTGGCATCGATGATCACGCTGGGCTCGGGCGGGTCGTCTGGCCGCGAAGGGCCGGTGGTGCATATGGCGGGGGTGATCTCAAGCTGGGTCAGCAACCGCATCACCGCCGACGGCATCACCGGGCGCGACCTGCTGGGCTGTGCCGTGGCCGCCGCCGTTTCGGCCAGTTTCAACGCCCCCATCGCGGGCGCGCTTTTCGCGCTTGAGGTGGTGTTGCGCCATTTCGCCGTGCACGCCTTTGCGCCCATCGTCATCGCCAGCGTGGCGGGCACGGTCATCAACCGGCTTGAATTCGGCGGCGTCACCGAATTCACGTTGCCCGATGCCAGCACGCTGCAATTCTACCAGGAACTGCCCGCCTTTTTGTTGCTGGGTCTGGTCTGCGGCGTGGTCGGCGTTCTGCTGATGCGCGCGATCTTCCTGGCCGAGGATCTGGCCAATGCCATGCAGGATCGCTCGGGCCTGCCGCGCTGGATCCGACCCGCCATCGCGGGCGGCGCGCTGGGCGTGCTGGCGATCTGGTTCCCGCATATCATCGGCGTCGGCTATGAAACCACCTCGGCCGCTTTGACGGGGCAATTGCTGTGGCACGAGGCATTCGTCTTCGCCGTGCTGAAATGCGTGGCCGTGGCCATCACCATCGCGGGTCGCATGGGCGGGGGCGTGTTTTCGCCCTCGCTGATGGTCGGCGCGCTGACCGGGCTGGCCTTCGGCCTTGTCGCCACCGGCATTTTTCCCGAGGTGTCGGGCAGCCATACCCTTTATGCGCTGGCTGGCATGGGCGCGGTGGCGGCCGCGGTTCTGGGCGCGCCGATTTCCACCACGCTGATCGTGTTCGAGCTGACGGGCGACTGGCAAACGGGGCTTGCGGTGATGGTGTCGGTGTCGATCTCCACCGCCATTTCCACGCGGCTGGTGGATCGCTCGTTCTTCCTGACGCAGCTGGAACGCCGCGATGTGCACCTGGCCGCCGGGCCGCAGGCCTATCTGCTGGCGATGTTCCGCGCGGGCACCCTGATGCGCAAGCCGGGCGATCCCGGTGCCGCCAACGAGGATACCTGCCTCGAGATGATCGAGGATGGCATTGCCGTCGATTTCAACGCCACGCTGGAAGACGCCATGCCGTTATTCGAACGCGCGGGCGTGCCGTTTTTACCGGTGACGACGCAAGAGGGCGGCGAGCCCAAGCTGCTGGGCGCGCTTTTCCATGTCGACGCGTTGAAAACCTTCAACAAGGCGCTGGCCGCCACCGCGGCCGAGGAACATTCCTAACCCCGGCCGAACAAGCGCTTCAGCGCGCCGTATTGTGACAGCGCCACGCCGCACAGGATCAACACCATCGCCACCAGCAGCGAGGCGCGCAGCGGCTCGCCCAGCAACGTCACGCCCAAAATCACCGACCACATCGGCACCTGGTAATTCGTCAGGCTCATGAAAACCGGCCCCGCCGTGCGGATGACCGACACGCGCAGCATGTTGGCCGCCGCCGTCGGCACAAGCCCCAGAAAGGCCAGCAGGCCCAGCCCGTACAGGCCGGGACTGGCGGGCGCGCCCTCGATCGTCACGGCCATCGACAGCACGAACACCGCCCCGATCAGCAGCGTGATGCCCGACAGCCCCACCGCGTCGATGGGCGGCAGCCGCCGCATCAGCACCGAGGACAGCGCATAGCAACTCGCCGCGCCCAGGCAGGCCAGCCGGCCCCAGATCTCGCCCTCGATTCCCGTCGAGCGGAAGGCATCCGGCCCGATCAGCACCACGACACCCCCAAACCCGATCAGAAAGCCGATCAGGCGGCGCAGGCTCATCCGCTCGCCCGGCACCATGAAATGCGCCAAGGGCAGCACGATCAGCGCCACGGCGGCCATGCTGACCCCGGCAAAACCGGCGGTCACGTATTGCTGCCCCCAGGCCAGCGCCATGAAGGGCAGGGCGGTCGACAGCAGCCCCACCAGCACCAGGTTGGGCCAGTCGCGTTCATCGGTCAGAAACAGCGCGCGGCCCCGCAGGCCCCAAACCACCAGCGTCAGGATCGCGGCAAAGCCGATCCGCGCGCTGGCGATCCAAAACGGCGTCATGATTTCAAGCGCCAGTTCCGTCACCAGGAACGTGCCGCCCCAGACAAAGCCCAGCGTCGCCACCATCGCCCAGCTGGCGCCGGTGATCTGCGGGGTGGTGTCCTGGGTGGCGGTCATGGGCGGCGGGCCTCTTGCTGTTGCGCCCGCCCCTCATGGGGCAGGCGCGCGCGGCGTTCAAGACGCGACGCGGCGTTTCAGCCGCTGACCAGCCCGCCATCGACGATCAGGTTCTGCCCCGTCACCGCCCGCGCCCAGGGCGAGGCGAAAAACAGCACCGCATCGGCCAGTTCCTCGGGCGTCGTGACGCGCCCCAGCGGCGTTTGCTGCGCGATCAGGTCGAACACCGCGTCGGGCGTGGCCGCGCTGGCATCGGTCACGCGCAACAGCCCGCCCGACACCATGTTCACCGTCACCCCCAGCGGGCCCAGATCACGCGCCGCCGTGCGGGTCAGCGCCAGCAGCGCGGCCTTGGCGGCGGTGTAATCGTGATAAGGCACCACCGGGTTCTGCACCAGGTTGGTCCCGATGGTGATGACCCGTCCGCCCTGCGCCTTGAAATGCGGCCGCAGCGCGCGCATCAGGGTCAGCGCACCGCCCACGGCGGTTTCGGCCTGCTGCGCGATGTCGGCCCAGCCCATCGCATCCAGCCCCTTGCGCGCATCGCCGTTGAACCGGAAATCGGCCAGCGCGTTATGCACCAGCACCGTGGGCGCGCCCAGTCGGTCGGTGATCGCCTCT
>JAASTF010000044.1 GCA_021767525.1 Paracoccaceae bacterium | reverse complement strand
CTTGGGTTTTACCTGTCGATGTCGGGCATCGGCACCTTCCCCAAATCCACCGAGCTGCGCGAGATTTTCGCCGACGCCCCGGTCGATCGCGTGCTGGTCGAAACCGACGCGCCCTACCTGGCGCCGAAACCCTTTCGCGGCAAGCGGAACGAACCCGCCTATACCGTGCACACCGCCCAGATCGCGGCCGAGGTGTTCGGCATGGAGTATGCCGATTTCGCCGCGCAGACGCAGGCCAATTTCGACCGGCTGTTCTGGAAGGCCGCTGCGTGGAGGGCCGCCGCCTGATGGCCGAGTTGCGATTTACCATCCTGGGCTGCGGCTCGTCCGGCGGAGTGCCACGCCTGGGCGGGCATTGGGGCGATTGCGACCCCGAAAATCCCAAGAACATCCGCCGCCGCTGCTCGATGCTGGTGGAACGCGAAACCGACCAGGGCATCACCCGCGTGCTGATCGACACCTCGCCCGACCTGCGCAGCCAGCTTTTGGATGCGGGCATCGGCGCGTTGGATGGGGTCGTCTGGACCCACAGCCACGCCGACCATGTCCACGGGCTGGACGATCTGCGCATGATCGTCTTCAACATGCGCCGCCGCCTGCCCGTCTGGGCCGATGGCGACACGCAGAACGACCTCTATTCGCGGTTCGGCTATGCCTTCATCCAGCCCGATGACAGCCCCTATCCCCCGATCCTCGACATGCACACGATCAAGGGCGATGTCACCATCGAGGGCGCCGGCGGGGCGATCACGCTGACGCCCTTCAAGGTCGGGCATGGCAGCATCGACGCGCTGGGGTTCCGCATTGGCGGGCTGGCCTACCTGCCCGACGTGGCCGAGATCTACGACGATGCCTGGCCGGTGTTGCAGGGCCTGGATTGCTGGGTGCTGGACGCGCTGCGCCGCACGCCCCACCCCACCCATTCGCACCTCGAACAATCGCTGGAATGGATCGCGCGGATGGCGCCCAAGCGCGCGGTCCTGACCAACATGCATATCGACCTGGATTACCAGACGGTCGAGGACGAAACCCCCGACCACATCACGCCCGCCTATGACGGGATGGTGATCCGCTACACGGTCTGACGGCTTGCGCGCGTCTGTCCCTTCGTCTTGCCAAGTAAACTCCCGCCGGAGGCTCCCGCCCCCGGCCACGGGCGCGAAGGGCGGGTAATGCAGGCGCTTTTGGATGTCATCCTGCCGGTCTTTGCGGTGATCGGGTTCGGCTATGTCGCGGTCTGGCGCGGGCTGTTCAGCGAAAGCGCGGTGGACGGGCTGATGGTGTTCACCCAGAATTTCGCCATCCCCGCGCTTTTGTTCAAAGCGATCTCAACCCTCGACCTGGGCCAGAATTTCGACCTGTCGCTGCTGATCAGCTTTTACGCCGGGTCGACCACCGGGTTCTTCGTGGGGCTTTTGGGCGGGCGATACCTGTTCGGCCGCGACTGGGAAGACGCGGTTGCCATCGGCTTTACCTGCCTTTTCGCCAATTCGCTGATGCTGGGCCTTGCGATGACCGAGCGCGCCTATGGCGCCGACGCGTTGCAGGCCAACTATGCCATCGTCGCGATCCATTCGCCCTTTTGTTATGGCCTGGGCATCACCGCGATGGAGATCGCCCGCGCCCGCGGCACCCCGGCCCGCGCTGTACCCGGCAAGGTGCTGCGCGCGATGTTCCGCAACGCGCTGGTGATCGGCATCCTGTTGGGGTTCGCGGTCAACCTGGGCGGCATCCCGGTGCCCGGCATGATCGGCGGCGCGGTGGACATGATGGTGCGCGCGGCCATTCCCTGCGCGCTGTTCGGCATGGGCGGGGTGCTCTATCGCTATCGCCCCGATGGCGATTTCCGCATCATCGCCTATGTTTGCGCGGTGTCGCTTTTGCTGCACCCGACGATCACCTGGACGCTCTCGGGCATCAACCGCCTGTCGGTCGAGGCGACGCGCTCGGCCGTGCTGACGGCGGCGATGGCGCCGGGGATCAATTCCTACGTGTTCGCCAACATGTACGGACGCGCGCGGCGAGTCGCGGCCTCGTCGGTTCTGATCGCCACGACCCTGTCGATCGGCACGATCTGGGCCTGGCTTCACCTGTTGCCCTGACCCGGCCCGCGCGCTGATCACATTTCCGCTTATTGCGGAAATCCGCATGGTTCTTTGTCCTCTGAACCCGTATCAAGACAGCAGAAAGGGGGCTGCGCTCGTGCTGCCAAGATCATCCCGGGCCGTGCGCCCGGTATATCGCGTTCTTCGTGTGCTGACGTTGGCGGCCTGGTTGTCGCCTGCCCTGCCTGCCATCGCCTTCGAAACCATGACGGTTCGGGTTTCGGGCCCCGAGTCCGAGGCGCTGACCGAGGCGGTGAACGCCGCCTCGATCCTGCGTGCCGCCCAGGCCGAGGGCACGACGCAGCCGCAGGATGTGCTGTCGGCCGCGCTCAGCGATTATCGCCGCCTTCTCGAGGTTCTGTATGCCCAAGGGTATTACGGCGGCGTCGTCTCGATCCGGCTGGATGGGCGCGAGGCCGCGCAAATCCCGCCACTGCAAACACCCGGGCGGATCGACCGCGTGACCGTTGCCGTCGATCCAGGGCGCCCGTTCCGCTTTGGCGCCGCGCAGATCGCGCCGCGCGCGCCCGGCAGCACCCCGCCGCCCGAATTCGCCACCGGCCAGCGCGCCCGCGCCACGGTGGTGCGCGACGCGGTGGACGGTGCGGTTCAGGATTGGCGCAGCGCCGGCCACGCCAAGGTGCAGGTCGCCGATCAGCAGATCACGGCAAACCACGCCAACGCGCAGTTGAATGCGCGCGTCGCCCTGGCGCCCGGCCCCGCCGTCACCTTTGGCCAGCTCAAGGTCGCACCGGGCAGCGCGGTGACGCCCCGGCGCGTGCGCAAGATCGCCGGGCTTCCCGAGGGCACGCGCTTTTCGCCCGAGGCGTTGGAAAAATCCGCAATGCGGCTGCGGCGCACCGGCGCGTTCCGCTCGGTCCGGCTGGCCGAGGGACAGGTGGTCGGCCCGGACAACCGCATGGATGTCACCGCGCAACTGGTCGACGAACGCCCCCGCCGCTTTGGCGCCGGCGCCGAAATCAGCAGCTTCGAGGGGCTGCGGCTGAGTGGCTTTTGGCTGCATCGCAACCTTTTGGGCGGGGCCGAGCGGCTGCGGGTCGAGGGCGAGATCGCCGGTATCGGCGGTCAGACCGGCGGCACCGATTACCGCCTGGCCGTGCGCGGCGAACGGCCTGCCAGCTATGGCCCCGATACCAGTTTCTGGTTCGAGGGCGAGATCGAGCGCCTGGACGAACCCGATTTCTTTACCGACCGCGCCAGCATCACCGTGGGCGCGCATCGCATCTTTTCCGACACGCTAAGCGCCGAGGTCGGGATCGGCCTGGACACCGAGGAAACCACCGACGATTTCGGCACTCGCGATTTCACGCTGGCCACCCTGCCCATCGCTCTGACATGGGACAGGCGCGACGACATCCTGAACCCCACAAGCGGCACGTATGTGCGCGCCGAGGCGACGCCGTTCTTTGCCATCGAGGGCGCCGACAGCGGCGGCCGTATCACGTTGGATGCACGGGCCTATCGCGCGCTCGACGCACAGGCGCGCTATGTGCTGGCGGGGCGGTTTCAGTTCGGCAGCGTGTTGGGCGCGGGCATCGACCGCACGCCGCCGCGCTTTCTGTTCTATTCGGGCGGCGGTGGCACGGTGCGCGGCCAACCCTATGAATCGCTGGATGTGACGGTGGGTGGCGCGCGAACCGGCGGCCGCAGCTTTGTCGGCCTCTCGGGCGAGCTGCGCGCCAAGCTGGGCGGCAGTTTCAGCGTCGTGGGCTTTGCCGATGCGGGCTATGTCGGCGCGGAAGAGTTCTTTGACGGCTCGGGCGACTGGCATGCCGGTGCCGGGCTTGGCCTGCGCTATGACACGGTTGTGGGGCCGATCCGGCTGGACGTGGCCGCGCCGGTTTCGGGCGATACCGGCGACGGCGTTCAGATCTATATCGGCATCGGACAGGCGTTTTGATGCGGGCCGCGCGATACCTGGGCGCGGTGCTGGCGCTGTTGCTGTGGCCCGTGCTGGCCTGGGCGCAGGACGCCCAGGAAGAGCGTGATCGCGGCCTGATCCAGGCGTTTCTCGAGGATAACCTGTCGGCCGCGGGCCGCGACATCCGCATCGAGGGCTTCGACGGCGCGCTGTCGGGCCGGGCCACGATCGACACGCTGACGATTGCGGATGCAGACGGTGTTTGGCTGACGCTGCGCGGCGCGGTGCTGGATTGGAACCGGGCCGCGCTTTTGTCGGGACGGCTTGAAGTGGCCGAGCTGTCGGCCGAGGCTCTGATCGTCGACCGCGCGCCCCAGTCCGGCCCCGATGTGCCCGACCCCACCGCCCGCGCACCCTTCGCCCTGCCCGAATTGCCGGTGTCGATCGCGATCGACAGACTGGCGCTGGACCGTGTCACGCTGGGTGCGCCGCTTTTGGGTTTCGCGGCCGAGTTCGAGGTGGCCGGCAATGCCCAGCTGTCCGGGGGCGAGGGCGCGGCCGAGCTGCGCCTGACCCGGCTGGACGGGCCGCGCGGCGAGCTGTCGCTGACCGGCAGCTATTCCAACGAAACCCGCAACCTGGCTTTGAACATTTCGGTGGACGAGGCCGCGAACGGTATCGCGGCCACCCTGCTGAATCTGCCGGGGCAACCCGCCCTGTCGCTGTCCATCGCGGGTGATGGCCCGATTGACGATTTCCGCGCCGATATTCGCCTGGCCACCGACGGCGTCGATCGGCTGAGTGGCAATGTCGCGCTGTTGACCCGGCAGGACGATACCGCCCCCGCCCCAACGCGGATCGTCACCGCCGATCTGTCGGGCGATATCGCCCCTGTCTTTGCGCCCGAGTATCGCCGCTTTTTCGGTGATCGGATCGCGCTGCGCCTGCGGGCGCTGCAAACGCCCGACGGGCGGCAGGTGCTGGAAGATCTGCAGCTTTCCGCGCAATCGATCGATCTGTCGGGCGGGGGCGCGATCGGCGCCGATGGCTGGCCCGAGCGGCTGGACCTGTTGGGCCGCATCGCCGATCCGCAGGGCGGCACGGTGCGCCTGCCCACCGGCGAAACCGGCACCCAGCTGGGCGAGGCGCAGCTGCGACTGCGCTATGATCGCGCCGCCGATGACGGGTGGGATCTGCAACTGACGGCCAGCGAGCTGGAACAGGGCGGCACCGCGATCGGTGCGCTGCGCCTGCTGGCCGAGGGATCGATCCAGCCACCCGATGACGGGCCGGGCCGCGTGACGGGCGAGGTCACGATGAACGCAACCGGCCTGTCGCTGACCGATGCGGGGCTGTCGCAGGCGCTGGGGCCGGCTTTGTCGGGGCGGTTCGGCTTTGACTGGTCGGGGCCGGACGGGCTGCGCCTGCGTGGCATCGACCTGTCAGGCGCCGATTACGGGCTGACCGGCGCTGTGCGTCTGCGCCTGCCCGATCAGGCGATTGATCCGCTGGCCACGCTGGACCTGCGGCTGGGCGCGGGCGACCTGGGCCGGTTCGCGGCGGCTGCGGGCGTGCCTCTGGGTGGGCGCGCGACGCTGGATATCGATGGCACCGTGGCGCCGGTCAGTGGCGCCATCGACCTGGTGCTGGACGGCCAGACGCGCGATTTGGCAGTCGGGCAGCCGCGGCTTGATCCGCTGCTGGCGGGCGCGGGCACGCTGGGCCTGCGGCTGCTGCGCGACACCACGGCCACCAGCGTGCAATCCCTGCGCATCGCCACCGACCACGCCGAGATCACCGGCGCGGCCACGCTGGGCGACGATAGCGGGCAGTTCGACGTGACGGCCGAGATTGTCGACACGGCCCTGGTTGCCCCGGGCCTGTCCGGGCCCGCCCAGATCAACGCACAGGGGAACGGCACCGACACGGCCTGGGATCTGCGCGCCAAGGCCACGCTGCCCGGCGATGCCAGCCTCGACTGGCAAGGCCGCGTGACGGGCCTGCCCGATGCGCCGCGCCTGGCCGGACAGGTGGACGCGGCGGTGGGCAGCCTTGCGCCCTATTCGGGGCTGGCCGGTCGGCAGATGGGGGGCGGCATCGCGGCCGAGGCGCAGATCGAGCTTGGTTTGACCGACCTCGATGGCCGGATCGACCTGACCGCCACAACACGCAGCCCCTCGGTCGGGATCGACATCGTCGATCAGATCCTGCGCGGCCAGGGCACGCTGTCGGCGCAGCTGGGCCGCGATGCCGACGGGCGTCTGTCGGTGCAGGCCGCGCGGCTGTCGACGCCTGCGCTGAACGCAACTGTCGACGGGCAGATGACCGGCGACAGCCAAAGCCTGACCGCCGATCTGCGCCTGGCCGACGGACGTATCCTGGCCCCCGAGCTGGCCGGTCCGGTGACAGCCCAGGGCACGGCACGGCGCGGCAGCGGCGATTGGCAGGTAGATGTGACCGGCACCGCCACCGGCGGCACCACGCTGGCCGCCCAGGGCGCGCTTGCCCCCGATTTCGCGCGCGCCGACCTGTCGCTCTCGGGCCGTTTGCCGCTGGCGCTGGCCAATGCGCGGCTGCGCCCGCGCGCCGTGACCGGCACGGCCAGCTATGATTTGCGGCTGTCTGGACCCTTGGCGCTGTCATCCCTGTCGGGGCGGATTTCAACGCAGGACGCGCGCTTGACCCTGCCCTCGCTGGGTTTGGCCCTGGGCGACATCAACGCGCGCACCGACCTGTCCGGCGGCCGCGCGCGGATCGACGCGACAGCGGCCGTGTCGAGCGGCGGGCGACTGGCGGTCAAGGGCGGGATCGGACTGGCCGCGCCGTTCAACGCCGACCTGGCCGTGACCGCGCAAGAGGTGGCCCTGCGCCAGCCGCGGCTTTATGAAACCACCGCCTCGGGCCGGGTGACGCTGCAGGGGCCGTTGACCGGCGGCGCCCGGATCCAGGGCGCGATCGACCTTGGCCCGGCCGAGCTGCGAGTGCCCGCCTCGTCCGGGCCCAGCTTCGGCGACCTGGCCGGGCTGCGCCACGTGAATGCGCCGCCCGAAGTGCGCCAGGTGCGCCGCTGGGCCGGGCTGATCCAGGAACAGGGCCAGGGCCGGGGCGCTGCCGGGCCGGCCTATCCGATCGACCTAGTCATCCGCGCGCCATCGCGAATTTTCGTGCGTGGGCGGGGACTTGACGCCGAACTGGGTGGGCAGCTTCGGCTGCGAGGGACCACAGCCAACCTCGTGCCGCAAGGCCGGTTCGAGTTGGTGCGCGGGCGGTTGGACATCCTGGGACAGCGGCTGGGTCTGGACGAGGGCGTGCTGCAATTGCAGGGCAGTTTCGACCCGATCATCCGTTTCTCCGCGACTACGCAAACCGAAGAGGTGACCGTGACGCTGGCCATCGAGGGGCCGGCGAGTGCGCCCGAATTGGTGCTGTCGTCGGCGCCGGAATTGCCGCAGGACGAGATATTGTCGCTGCTTTTGTTTGGGCGGGATGTGACGGAAATCTCGGCAATTCAAGCGGTTAGGCTGGCCAACGCGGTGCGCGTTCTGTCGGGGCGCGGCGGCGCGGGCCTGACCGGACGGCTGCGCGAGTCGCTGGCTCTGGACGATTTCGACGTGACCACGGACGACGATGGCAATGTCGAGGCGCGCGCCGGTAAGTACCTGTCTGAAAACATTTATTCGGACGTGACAGTGAATGCCGAGGGCGAAACCGAGATCAACCTGAACCTTGAGATCAGCCCGAACGTGACGGTGCGCGGGCGGCTGGAATCGGACGGCGACACGGGGCTGGGCATCTATTACGAGCGCGATTACTGACAAGGCTGCGTATATTTATGGGCGCTCTAAATATACAGAACCCGTGCGGTTTGGTGCCGAAATCGCGCGGTTTTTTGTGGCGGTTCGCTACTATTTGTTCGGGATGCTCATGCGTGCCGGGAATGGTCGGCAGGACTGCCCACCCTACGTGGCGGGGCAAGGTGGGTTGCCGCGCGCGGCCGGCGCATAAGCCGATGGCACAAGCCGCGCGAGGGCCAGGCCGCGGGATGGCCATCCGACCGCTGAGCGGCGCGCTTTATGGTCGCCAAATCCGCAAGTGCTTTGAACAACGCGCCCAGCCCCGACCAATGGCCAGCCCGGGGGGCGGTCTGGCCATCGCGCGGCGCCTTCGGCGCTGTTCGCGCGGGTGTTTTGGTCGTTCGGTTGGTGGGCAAAATTGCCCACCCTACGAAGCGCAGGACAGGTGCAGCGCAGCGCATCTCCGACGCGCGCGGTGGCGAACCGACCTTTGTGCTGTGCGCTTTATGGCAGCCACTGCCGGACTCGTTCGAAACTCACGCCCTGGGCAACCCAATCGCCGCCGCGTGGGGGCGCGTCGGCGATGCGTGGCGCCTTCGGCGCTGTTCGCGCGGGTGCCTTGGCCGTTCAGTTGGTGGGCAGGACTGCCCACCCTACGCGGCGAGGCGGGCGGCGGCGCGGGCGATGACCAGTTCCTCGTTCGTGGGGATGACCAGCACGCGCACGCGGCTGAGGTCGGACGAGATGACCGTGGCGTTGGCGGCATTGGCATCTTTGTCCAGCTCGATCCCGATCCAGCCCATGCCGGTGCAGACCTGGTGGCGGATGCGGGCCGAGTTTTCGCCGATCCCGCCGGTGAACACCACCGCATCGAGCCCTTCCAGCGCGGCGGCCAGACCGCCCAACTCGCGCCGGATGCGGAAGGTGAAATAGTCGATCGCCTGGCGCGCGTGCGGATCGTCGGACCCTTCGAGCGTGCGCATGTCATGGCTGATGCCCGACAGGCCCAGAAGGCCCGACTGCTTATACAGCAGGTCCGAGATGGCGGGGGCGTCCATCCGCTCTTGTTCAAGCAGGTAAAGCAGCACGCCGGGATCGAGCTGGCCCGAGCGGGTGCCCATCGGCAGGCCATCGAGCGCGGAAAACCCCATTGTCGAGGCCAGCGACCGCCCCGCCAGCATCCCGCACATCGACGCGCCATTGCCCAGATGCGCCACCACCACGCGGCCCGCGTGCAGGGTGGGCGCCATGTCGGCCAGCGCGCCCGAGATGTAATCGTAGCTGAGCCCGTGAAACCCATACCGGCGCACGCCCTTTTCGTAATAGGCGCGCGGCAGGGCGAAGGTGTCGTTGACGAACGGGTGGCTGCGGTGAAAGGCGGTGTCGAAACAGGCGACCTGGCGGGCCTGCGGAAACTCGGCCATCGCGGCCTCGACCCCGGCGAGGTTATGGGGCTGGTGCAGGGGGGCGAAGGGCACAAGCGTTCGCAGCCCGGCGATCACATCGGGGGTAAGTTCCACCGGGTCGGCATAGTCGCGCCCGCCATGCACGATGCGGTGGCCCACGGCGGTGATGGCGGCATCGGGAAAACGGGTTTCGACCTCGGACAGCGCGGCATGCAGCGCGCCGTGATGGGTGGCGGCCTGATCGGCGGGCAGATCGGTTTTCAGCAGAGGTTCGCCCGCTGCCGATTTCAGCGACAGCCGCGCGGCCCCGCCGATGCGGTCGACCAGCCCGGTGGCCAGTGGCTGCGGATCGCCCGGCCCTTGCAGGAACAGCCCGAATTTGAGCGACGATGACCCGGCGTTCAGAACCAGCACATGCGCCATCATGCGCCCCCTTTCAGGCGGAAATGATGGAGGGCCGCCACAGCGCACGAGGCCAGCCGCGCCATGTCGTCGTCAGCGCGGGAATTCAGGATGATCGGCACCCGCGCGCCCAGGACCAGCCCGGCGCCCTCGGCATGGCTGATATAGGTCAGCTGCTTGGCCAGCATGTTGCCCGCGTCGATATCGGGCACCACCAGCACCTCGGCCTGGCCGGCGACGGGGGAATTGAGGCCCTTGGTGCGGGCGGCGGCGATGTCCACCGCGTTGTCCATCGCCAGCGGCCCGTCGACCAGCCCGCCGGTGATCTGGCCGCGCTCGGCCATTTTCGACAAAAGGGCCGCGTCGATCGACGAAGGCAGATCGGGGTTCACGGTTTCCACCGCCGACAGAACGCCGACCTTGGGTTCGTCGATGCCGATGGAGCGGGCAAGGTCGATGGCGTTTTGCACGATATCGACCTTGGTTTTCAGGTCGGGCGTGATGTTGATGGCGGCATCGGTCACCAGCAGCGGATGCGCCAGCCCCGGCACGTCCATCACGAAAACATGGGTGAACCGCCGCCCGGCGCGCAGACCGGCCTGCTTGTCCAGCGTGGCGCGCAGCAATTGGTCGGTGTGCAGGTGCCCCTTCATCAGCGCCTCGGCGCGGCCTTCGGCCACCAGCGCCACGGCGCGGCGGGCGGCCATGTCGTGATCGGGTTCGTCCACGATTTCGAGCCCCGTCAGGTCGGCCCCCATATCGGCGGCGCAGGCGGCGATTTTCGCGGCATGGCCCACCAGGATCGGGTCGATCAGCGTGTGCTCGCGCGCCAGAAGGGCGCCGCCCAAGGCGTTCGGTTCCTCGGGGCAGACGATGGCGGTTTTCAGGGCGGGCAGCGGCTCGGCCCGTTTCAGCAGCTTTTCGAAATGGCGGTGGCGCTGGACGATCAGGCCGGGCAGATCGTGGCTGGAATAGCTAATCTTGCGGCGGGGCGCTTCGACCTCGGCCACGCCCGACAGGATCAGCGCGTCGTCGCCCACGCGGCGCACCTCGGTGGCAAGCGTGATGGTGCTGTCGTGTTCGTTCTTGTCGGTGACGGTGACGCGGCTGATCAGCTCGTCCCCGGCATGGGCGCGGTTGTGAAAGACGAAACTTTGCGCGCGGTACAGCGTGCCGGCGCCGGGCAGCACGTTGCCCAAAACGGCCGACACGAGCGCGCCGACGAAAAGCCCTGGCGCCACCGCCTCGGGCACGCCATCGCCGTCGCCATCGGCATCGAACAGGTGCATCGGGTTGTGATTGCCCGAGACATTGGCAAAGACCAGCAGATCGTCCTGGGTGCACAGGCGGCGCAGCTCGCTGCTGTCGCCGACATGAAGCTCGTCGAAGGTGCGGTTTTCGATATGCATGGGCCCGGGTTCCTTGTGGCGTCGGGACAAGCGGTAGCGCCTTGGCGCGCGCTTGTCACCCTTGCGCCGCGTGACCTTGGCAGCGGCGGGGCGATCTGGCAGGGTGCGCGCCGGTTCAAGCGGCAAGGCGGGGCGGATGGCGAAAGGCGAAACGATGCGGCACAGGCGACCGCAGGCGCGGGCGGGCCAGGTTGTGGGCCTGTTGGGCGGGTCGTTCGACCCCGCACACAAGGGCCACGCCCATATCACCCGCGAGGCGCTGCGCCGGTTCGGGCTGGACCAGGTGTGGTGGGTTATGAGCCCGGGCAACCCGCTGAAGGCCGAGGGCCCCGCCGACATGGCGCGCCGGATGGCGCGGGCGCGGGCGGTGATGGATCACCCGCGCGTCACGGTGACGGATATCGAGGCGCAGTTGGGCACGCGCTATACCGCGCAGACGTTGCGGCGGTTGCGGCGGCTTTATCCGGGTGTGCGCTTTGTCTGGCTGATGGGGGCCGACAACCTGGCGCAGCTGGATCGCTGGCAGGATTGGCAGCAGATCATGGAGGGCGTGCCGGTGGGCGTTCTGGCGCGGCCGGGGCAGCGGATTTCGGCGCGCGCCTCCAAGGCGGCGCGGATTTACCGCGCGGCCCGGCTGCCGGCGCGGGCGGGGCGGCTGTTGGCGCGGGGGGGCGCACCGCGCTGGTGTTTCGTGAATGTGCCGATGGTCGACATCTCGTCCACGCGCATCCGGCGCGCCGGGGCCTGGACCCGATGAAAACGTGATCGGCGGGGCGCTTGTAAGCCCGTGTTTTTGGGCGCTAGTGTCGGGCCTATGACACAAGGGTTTTCACGCCGGCATTTCCTGATGGGCGCCACCGCCGCGGCGTTGGTGCCGGGTGCGGTGCGCGCGGCGGCGCCGGCCGCGTCGCTGCGCCCCGTGGCGCGGCCCGACGGCTTTCTTGAGCGCACGATCCCCGAGGCCGCCGACCTGATCGCCAAGGCGCGGCTGGGCGGCAATGTCAGCTTTGCCGTGGCGCATGCGCCGACGGGGCTGATGCTGGAATCGCATAACGGCACCACCACCCTGCCCCCCGCCAGCGTCGCCAAGGCGTTGACCGCGCTTTACGCGCTGGACCGGCTGGGCCCAGAACATCGGTTCACCACGCGCGTGATCGCCACCGCCCCTATCGAGAATGGCATCCTGCAAGGCGACCTGGTGCTGGCGGGGGGCGGCGATCCGACGCTGGACACCGACGCGCTGGCCGCGCTGGCGCGCGATGTGAAAGCCGCCGGACTGCGCGAGCTGCGCGGGCGGTTCCTGGTCTGGGGTGGCGCGCTGCCCTTTGCGCGCGAGATCGACCCAAGCCAACCGGCGCATGTGGGCTATAACCCCGCGATTTCCGGCCTGTCGCTGAATTTCAACCGGGTGCATTTCGAATGGCGCCGGCAGGGCCAGGGATATGGCGTGACGATGGACGCACGCTCGGACTCTCACCGCCCCGAGGTGCAGGTGGCACGGATGCAGGTGGTGGCGCGCGATATGCCCGTCTACACCTATGCCGACCGCGCGGGGCGCGACGAATGGACGGTGGCGCAGGGCGCCCTGGGCAATGGCGGGTCGCGCTGGCTGCCGGTGCGGCGGCCCGCGCTTTACGCGGGCGAGGTGTTCCGCACCTTCGTGCGCGCCCATGGCATCGCCCTGCCCCAGGAAACCGAGGCCGAAACCGCGCCCCAGGGCACCACGCTGGCCAGCCACGACAGCGCGCCGCTGCGCGATATCTTGCAGGACATGCTGAAATATTCCACCAACCTGACGGCCGAGATGGTCGGCCTGGCCGCCAGCCAGGCGGGGGGCGCGAGGGTGCAGAGTCTGCAAAGCTCGGCCGCCGAGATGAGCCAGTGGGCGCGCACCGAACTGGCGATGCAGGACGTGGCGATGGTGGATCATTCGGGGCTGGGCGACGCGTCGCGGATCAGCGCCACGTCGATGGTGCAGGCGCTGAGCCGTGCCGCGCAGGACAACAGGTTGCGCCCGATCCTGAAGCGGATCGGCCTGCGCAATACCCAAGGCGGGATCGACCGCGATCACCCGATCACCGTGGACGCCAAGACCGGCACGCTGAATTTCGTAAGCTCGCTGGCGGGCTACATGACCGGCAAGGACGGCACCGAGCTGGCCTTTGCCATTTTCACCGCCGACACGGCCACGCGCGCCACCATACCGCGCGCCCAGCGCGAACGGCCCGAGGGCGGCCGCGCCTGGAACCGGCGGTCGCGCATCCTGCAACAGACGCTGATCGAGCGTTGGGGCGCGCTTTATGCGGAATAGGGCGCGGGCGCCCCACGGGGGAGGGCCGCTTGGGCGTCAAGTGCGCTTCGGTCTTGGTTTCGCCAACGGCGATCACCCCCACAAATGATACCGATACCAGCCCGGCGGGTCCGGCTTTGCCCACGGGAGTCCTTTCAGCCGTGTGGCGCGCGCCTTTACCGGTGTGGCCATTCCGGACGGACCATTCAAACGGGTGGATCGTTTCAAAGGTCAGGGCAGTTTACAGCCGCCCAACTATAAATCTCTTCGCGGCCCTCCTCGTACGCCTTTTTTTCGAAAGCCCCCAGTTGCGCCGGGTTGTTGGCAAGGCCTGCATAGGGCGTTGGCACGGTGGTGTCGCTCCACCCGCCGGAAAAGCGCAGTTTGCTGGTTGATCCAGCTTGCACATAGCTTTTGACGGCGTTCCACTTGCGGCATTGTGATACATGCTCGAGCTCATGGCGCACGATCTCGCGGTGTGCAAAGCCATAGCGGCATGACTTGACTGGCATGGTCAAATCACAGGTTTCGGGATCAACCGATCCGCCGACATTGCGCTTGTCCGTGCCTTCCGACGGCATAGTACAGACCGTGCCGGGGGCCTTGCCGCGCGCACGGGCCGTCGCGATGGCAATTTTTGAAAAGTTCAAACGCGGCGCACCATCAGGAAGGGCCACTGTGTCGAGGACCAGACCATTGTTCGCAGCGACCGAAAGAAAACTGCCATACTGCGATATCCCCATGACGCCGGCCTTGCGGGCACAGGCCTGCACATCCGCGTCGGTATACGACTTTATCAGCCTGTCGATGTAATCAAGGCGCTTGCGGGCAAATTCGCACATGCAGGCGGGCGCCCTTCCCTGCCCGGTGGCTTGCGCCGGGGCGGCCCTTGGCGCCCGACCAAAGCCTTTTGGCGGCACAATTTGCAATGAAAACCTGTTGGTGTTTCGTATGGTCAACGCCTCGCCGAGGCGCAAATCTGCGTCAACAGCGGGCACGCCAGGGCCAAAATCAGCCGGCTCATCGAATAGCGGGGTCAACACGAAGGTGAAATGGCCCGCCTGGGCAATGCGTGCGGGACGGATTTCACCTGTCCAGACATCACCTTCGCAGGTAAGCGTCAGATCGAAATCGCCTTCTTGCGGGAAAGAAACCTGCGTATCGATGGCGGTTGGGCAGGAGTCGACACCGGACCCTTGGATTTGATCGTATTTCAGGGTGATCGGCTGTCCCGCGACGACGTAGTTGCCTTCGTTCGGAAAGGCACGGCAACCGCAATCAAGAGCATCCGCCAAAGCACGCCCCGGAAGCCCGAGCAGATCTTTGAAGTCATGCGCAAGCGATGCGCCGGATGTCATGACAATTGCGGCAATACATGCGGCTAAGGTCTGGATACGAAACATACGCCCCCCATTTCCTGTTTCTTGCAGCGTGCCTTGCCCGCAAGCCTGGATCAAGTAGAGCAGCCTGACGGAACCGGAATGTTGTAAGCAGCCTGCGCGTATGTGCGGTGCGACGGCTTCTGGTATCAGGATGGCGTGTCGGTGACCACGTTCCAATCGCGCAGTTCCTGATCGGTCAGGATATAGATCTCGTCCGCGGGTGTGGCCATCGCCGGGCCCATCAGG
Source organism: Paracoccaceae bacterium (assembly GCA_021767525.1). Lineage (GTDB taxonomy): Bacteria > Pseudomonadota > Alphaproteobacteria > Rhodobacterales > Rhodobacteraceae > Lutimaribacter. The sequence goes on along the minus strand of JAASTF010000044.1, from coordinate 636 downwards.
CGCAGGTCGACCCCCATCCGGTCAAGGTGATCCAGAACGCCCGCCTGCCCGCGCTGCACGTCTTCGACGGCCAGAAAGGCAGGCAGGATGCTGGATTCACCAAAGCTGTGCTGATGCACGCCCAGCCGGGCGTTGTCGGCCACCGCCCGCGCGACCCCACCCACGAAAATATAGGGACAGGCCGAGAAACAGACCGCGCCATCGGCCAGCCGCGTGTCGGCCCCCGCCTGCCGCAGCGCGCGGCCGATGGCCAGCGCGTCGGACACGCTGCCGCCGGGGCTGTCGAGCAGGACCAGCGCGGGCTGCGCGCGCTGCAACTCGGCCACGATCCGTTCGCCATCGCCGGGCGACACCGCGCCACGGATACGCAGGGCGGGCTGACCGTCAATGTCCAGCGGCTCCGCCACCAGGCGGCGGGGCATGTCAGGGTCAACCCCCGGCCCCGGCGTCGCGGGGCGGTTGGGGCGGTAGTGGCGGGTCTGGTCGCCCGGGCCGATGGGCTGATCCAGGTCCGGCGCGTCCGAAGGCGCAAGCAGACTGGGGATGGTCGGCCCAAGATCGATTACGATCAGGATCGCGGCCAGCGCGATCTGCGCGCCCAGCATCCATTTCATCACGCGGATGGTGCTGGTGCGG
>JAASTF010000307.1 GCA_021767525.1 Paracoccaceae bacterium | reverse complement strand
TGCCCTTTTCCAGATGCGCCACGTTGACCTTGATGCCGGTTTCCGCGGTGAAGGCATCGGTCAGCGGTTTCAGCAGCTCGGGCTGGCGATAGGAATAAAGATTGACCTCTTGGGCCAGGACGGGCGCGGCAACGCTGCCCATCAGGACGGCAAAGGCTGCGGTGCGGAAAGGTGCAAACATGGTGACTCCTGTCTTGTTCGCGGTTTGACTGCCACCGCAATACCCGAGCAAATTTGTCGGATCAATACCTGATTTTTCCAGTCGGTTATTTTTTGCCCGCTTTTTCCTCGGCCTTGGCCTGGTTCCAAAGCGCATCCATTTCGGCCAGGTCGGACTGATCTGGCGTTTTTCCGCGTTCCGCCAGCAGCGCCTCGATCCGCGCGAAGCGGCGGGTGAATTTGGCGTTGGCGCGGCGCAGGGCGGCTTCGGGTTCGACGCCCATGTGCCGGGCGAGGTTGGCCATCACAAAAAGCAAATCGCCCATTTCCTCTTCGATCTGGTCTGGACCAAGCGTGTCGCGCGCCTCGGCCAGTTCGGCCGCTTCTTCGGTGATCTTGTCCAGGACCTGGCCGATCTCGGGCCAGTCGAAACCCACCCGCGCGGCGCGTTTTTGCAGCTTGTGCGCGCGCAAAAGGGCAGGCAGCCCCACCGCCACGTCATCCAACACGCCGCGCGCGCCGCGGGCGGCGCGTTCCCGGGCCTTTATGGCCTCCCAGTCGCGGGTTTGCTGTTCGGCCGATTTGTCGCGCGACTCGTCGCCAAAGACATGCGGATGCCGCGCCACCATCTTGTCCGACATGGTGTCGGCCACCTGATCGAAGGTGAACAACCCTGCCTCGGCCGCCATCTGCGCGTGAAAGACCGATTGGAACAGCAGGTCGCCCAGCTCACCTTTCAGCTCGTCCCAGGCCTGGCGCTCGATCGCATCGGCGACCTCATACGCCTCTTCGATCGTGTAGGGGGCGATGGTGGCGAATGTCTGCTCGATATCCCAGGGACAGCCCGTTTCGGGATCGCGCAACCGGCGCATGATTTCCAGCAGCCGGGGCATCCCGCCATGGGGGTTGTGGATCAGATCGTCATCGGGCATTGCAGCGTATCCGTTAATCAGGTTTGCTGCGACAGTGCGCAACCATCAGGCCGGAGTCCACCCATGCCCGTGATCAACCGCATTGCCGGCTTTGCCGAGGAAATGACCGGCTGGCGCCAACACCTTCATGCCCATCCCGAGCTTGGGTTCGATTGTCACGAAACCGCGCGCTTCGTGGTCGAACGGCTGCAGGAATGCGGCATCACCGACATTCACACCGGCATCGCCAAGACCGGTGTGGTGGCGATTGTCGAGGGGCAGGGCGATGGCCCGACCATTGGGCTGCGTGCCGACATGGATGCGCTGCCGATTGCCGAGGAAACGGGGCTGCCCTATGCCTCGACCCATCCGGGGCGGATGCATGCCTGTGGGCATGACGGGCACACCACGATGTTGCTGGGCGCGGCGAAATACCTGGCCGAGACGCGGAATTTCGCAGGGCGTGTGGCGCTGATCTTTCAACCCGCCGAAGAGGATGGCGGCGGCGGCGGCGTGATGGTCGAAGAAGGGATCATGGACCGGTTCGACATCTCGCAGGTCTACGGCATTCACAACGCGCCGGGCCTGCCTTTGGGCATGTTCTGCACCGCACCGGGGCCGCTTTTGGCGGCGGTCGACACGTTTGAGATTCACATTCGGGGGCTGGGCGGGCACGGCGCCACGCCGCATGAAACCCGCGATCCGGTGGTGGCGGCGCTGGCCATCGCGCAGGGCATCCAGACGATCAGCAGCCGCAATCATTACGCGCTGGATGATCTGGTGATCTCGGTCACGCAGGTTCATGCCGGTTCGGCCGAGAATATCGTGCCGGAAACCGCCTTTGTCGGCGGCACCGTGCGCACATTCGATGCCGAGGTGCAGGCCATGGTTCAGCGGCGGATGAAGCAGATCGTGACAGGCACGGCCGCGGCCTATGATGTCGAGGCCGAACTGGATTACCAGGTCTGGTACCCGGCCACGATCAATGATGCAGACCGCGCTGCTTTTGCGGCGGAGGTCGCGCGCGAGGTGGTGGGGGCGGACAATGTCGACGATGCGACCACCCGCGAAATGGGGGCCGAGGATTTTTCCTACATGCTGAACGCCAGGCCCGGCGCGTTTTTATTCCTGGGCCAGGGCGAGGGCGCGGGGCTGCATCAGTCCAAGTATAATTTCAACGATGCGGTGGCGCCCGTAGGCGCCTCGTTCTTTGCGCGGCTGGTCGAGCGCGCGCAGCCGCTGGCGGGATAACGCGATGAGCCTGGAAGACGCGAAAACACAAGTGGATCAAGCCTTTACGCGGCAAGATTTACGTGGTCCGAGTTTTGAGAACACCTTTGGCGGGGCAACCTCGTTCCTGCGGCGGCGCTATACCAAGGATCTGGTGGGCGTGGATATCGCCATCACCGGCGTGCCGTTCGATCAGGCGGTAACGAACCGGCCCGGCACGCGGCTGGGCCCGCGGGCCATCCGCGAGGCGAGCGCGCTGCAATCGCCCGATGCGCCCTATGGCTGGGGCTATGATCCGATGAGCGAATTTGCCATCGCCGATTACGGCGATCTGGCGTTCGACTATGCCGATGTGCCCGCCTTTCCCGCCGCGTTGCAGACGCATATCGCGGGCATTCTGAACGCGGGCGCGGCGGCGATCACGCTGGGTGGGGATCATTCGATAACGCTTGCGATTCTAAAGGCTTACGCGGACAAGTTCGGGCCGCTTTCGGTGCTGCAATTCGACGCCCATACCGACACATGGGCCGATGACACCATGGACCGGATCGATCACGGCACCTTCATGTACAAGGCGGTGAAGCTGGGGATTGTCGATCCTGCACGCTCGGTCCAGGTGGGGATCCGCACCGACAATCCCGACACGCTGGGCTTTCACATCATCGACGCGGCAAGGGTGCATGAGGTTGGAAACCGCGCGGTTTCCGACGAAATTCGCGCGGTTCTGGGCGACCATCCCACCTATCTGACCTTTGACATCGACGCGCTGGACCCGGCCTTTGCCCCCGGCACCGGCACCCCCGTCTGGGGCGGACTGTCGAGCGCGCAGGCGGCGGCCATCCTGCGCGGGGTGGCGGGGATCAACCTGGTGGGCGGTGACGTGGTCGAGGTATCGCCGCCCTTCGACACCACCGGCGCCACGGCCATCGCGGCGGCGCATGTGGCGGTGGAATTGATATGCCTGTGGGGCTGGACCCGCCGGCAGGGCCGCTAAGTCACAGGAGCAGGAGGGATGCGCATGATCTGGGCAGTCTGGTTGGCATTGGCGGTGGTTGCCGTGGTCGCGGCTTTTGCGGGATGGGTGCGGGTGGCGCCCAGCAACGCGGCGCGCTGGCATGTGCCGGTGCGCGCGACCGAAAACCGCGACATGGCGGGCGGGGTGATCCGCGTTCTGCCCGGGCAGGCGGGCAAGCTGGCGCAGCTTGATGGCATCATCCGTGCCACCCCCCGCACCGAGGTTCTGGCAGGATCGGTGGACGAGGGGCGCGTGACCTATGTCACCCGGTCAAAGCTGTGGCGCTTTCCCGATTACACGACGGTCGAGGCGCAGGGCGACGACCTGCTGATCCATGCCCGCCTGCGGTTCGGCCAGTCGGATATAGGCGTCAACCGCGCGCGGGTGTCGGGTTGGTTGGAGCGGTTGGAATAGACGCGCCCACGCAGCCATCGCCCAGCTTGCGCCACATCGGCACGTTCAGCGACATCTGGCATTGCGCGGTGAACATCTTGCCGTCGACCTGCAGGCAGATGGTGTCGCCCATTTCGACCCGGGCCCCGTTTCTGTCGGTGCAGTAGCACTCGACCGATCTGCCGCCCGTGACCCCGTCGGACAAGGCGGGCAGGGGCGCAAGGCAGGCTATGATACTGATCCACCGCATCTGCGCAGCATAGCACGGCCTGCGGCCTTGACCAAAGCGCGCAGATCGACAATGGCTTTGCCCATGATTTCAAACGACCGCCTGCGCCAGATCACCC
>JAASTF010000306.1 GCA_021767525.1 Paracoccaceae bacterium | reverse complement strand
TCGTCACCCGCGCAGGCCCGCACCAGATGCGCCAGCGTCGCGCGCATATCCTGCAACTCGGCGATCTTGGCGTCGATCCGGGCCAGGTGATCCTGCGCCAGCGCCTTGACCTCGGCGCTTTCGCGGCCCTCGTCCTCGTATAGCGCCAAAAGAGTGCGGCACTCGTCAATCGTGAACCCCAGCGCCCGCGCGCGGCCGATAAACGCCAGCTTGTGCAGGTGCGTTTCACCGAAATCGCGATAGCCATTGTCGCGCCGGTCGGGGCGGATCAGGCCGATATCCTCGTAATAGCGGATCGTCTTGGGTGGCAGGCCCGCGCGGCGGGCGACCTCTCCGATATTCATGCGCGCGCCCCTTATTCCGCCGGGGCCGCGACAGGACGCGCAGCGGGTTTCGGGGCGGTGTCTTTTGCCTCGCGCAGCGCCGGGCGCAGGGCACGCAGCCGCAGTGCGTTCGACAGCACAAAGACCGACGACAATGCCATCGCCCCCGCCGCCAGCATCGGCGACAGCATCAGCCCGGTGAACGGGTAAAGCACCCCCGCAGCCACCGGGATTAGCGCGACGTTATAGCCGAAGGCCCAGAACAGGTTCTGCCGGATATTGCGCATGGTGCGGTACGACACCTCGTGCGCGTTCACCACGCCGCCCAGATCGCCCGAGATCAGCACCACATCCGCCGCCTCGATCGCAACATCGGTGCCGGTCCCGATGGCCAGGCCGATATCGGCCTGGGCCAGCGCGGGCGCGTCGTTGATGCCGTCACCCACGAAGGCCACGGTTTTACCGCCCTTGCGCAGATCGTCGATGGCGGACAGCTTGCCCTGCGGCAGAACGCCCGCGATCACCTGTTCAATGCCGGTTTCGCGCGCGATGGCATCGGCGGTTTCCTGGCGGTCGCCGGTGATCATCGCCACCTTCAGCCCGCGCTTGTGCAACGCCTTGATCGCGGCCACGCTGCCCGGTTTTACCGGGTCGGCCACGCCGATGACAGCCGCAGGTTGCCCGTCGATGGCGGCGAACAGGGCGGTGCGCCCACGCTCGGCCAGTTTGCGCGCTGTGTCACCCGCCGCGCCCACGGCAATGTCATGGTCACGCAACAACGCCTCGGTGCCAATCAGAACGTCATGGCCCGCGACCGTCGCGCGCAGCCCCGCGCCGGTGACGGTTTTGAACTCGCTCACCTCGGCGGGCGTCACGCCCTCGGATTTGGCGGCGCGCAGGATCGCGGCGGCGATGGGGTGCTCGCTGCGCCCTTCGGCACCGGCCAGCAGGGCCAGCACACGGTCGCGGGGGGAGGCGCCCAGCAGCTCCAGCTCGGTCAGCTCGGGCCGGCCCGCGGTCACTGTGCCGGTCTTGTCCAAAGCCACCACATCGGCGCCGGCCAGCCGTTGCAGTGCGTCGCCCTTGCGAAACAATACGCCCATTTGCGCGGCACGCCCCATGCCCACCATGATCGAGGTCGGCGTGGCCAGCCCCATCGCACAGGGGCAGGCGATGATCAGAACCGAAACGCCCGCCACCAGCGCCAGTGTCAACGCCGGGTTGGGGCCGAAGACCAGCCAGACCAGCACGGTCAGCGCTGCCGCTGCCATGACAGCGGGCACGAACCACAGGGTGATGCGGTCGACCAGCCCCTGAATGGGCAGCTTCGCGCCCTGCGCATCCTCGACCATGCGGATGATCTGGGCCAGGGTCGTGTCGGCACCGACGGCGGTCGCGCGGATGCGCAGGCTGCCCGCCCCATTCACCGTGCCGCCCGTGACGGCGTCGCCCTGGGCCTTGGCCACCGGGTCGGGCTCGCCCGTCAGCATGCTTTCGTCGATGAAACTGTCACCTTCCAGCACGTCGCCATCGGTGGGCACCCGCTCGCCCGGGCGCACCACGATCACGTCGCCCGATTGCAGCGCGTCGGCCGGCACCTCGACCAGCTGACCGTCGCGTTCCACCCGGGCGCTGCGCACTTGCAGATCCAGCAGCGCGCGGATCGCAGCGCCGGTGCGGCCCTTGGCCCGCGCCTCAAGCCAGCGGCCCAGCAGGATCAGCGTGACGATCACCGCCGCGGCCTCGAAATACACCGCGCGGTTGGCATCGGGCAGCAGGCCAGGCGCAAAGGTGGCCACGACGGAATAGAGGTAAGCCGCCGCCGTCCCCAGCGCGACAAGGCTGTTCATGTCGGGCGCGCCCTTCAGCAGCGCGGGCAGGCCGATGCGATAGAACCGCCGCCCGGGCCAGACCAGAACGGCGGTGGTCAGCACGAACTGGATCAGCCAGCTGGTTTGCTGGCCCAAAACGGTCATCACCCAGTGATGCATCGCGGGGATCATATGCGCCCCCATCGCCAGCACGAAAACCGGCAGGGTCAGCGCCCCCGCGATCAGCGTATCGCGCGCCAGCGCCTGCGCCTCGGCCGCCTTTTCGGCACCGCGATCCTGCGGGGCCTGGGCATCTGCCATCTCGGCCGGATAGCCAGCCTCGGTCGCGGCGCGCGTCAGCGCGGCAGGCGCCACAACGCCCGCCAGATAGCGCACATGCGCGGTTTCCGAGGCGAGGTTCACCGACGCCTCGATCACGCCGGGCACATCACGCAGCGCGTGTTCCACCCGCCCCACGCACGAGCCGCAATTCATCCCCGACACGTTCAGCCGCGCCTCGGACAGGCGCGCGGGATAGCCTGCGGTATCCAGCACCTGCACCACCTGGCCCAGATCGCCTGCATCGCGCAGAGTGACATGGGCGCTTTCGCCGGCAAGGTTCACGCTGGCCTCCTGCACGGCATCGCTGGCCGAAAGCGCCTTGTCGACGCGCGCGGCACAGCCGCCGCAATTCATGCCCGAGATTTGCAATGTGGCTTGGTATGACATGTCATGACCCCTTTCCTTGACCCCTAAATAGGGGTTCCAGTCACGGGAAGGTCAAGGGCTGGCGTGGCTGTCAGGTGCCGATATCGCCCGGCGCGATGGCCACGGATTTCACGATCGCGTGCACGCCCTGCCCCGGCGCCAGTTCCAACGCGCGGGCCGAGCGCGCGGTGATCCGCGCCAAGACGCGGCCCGCATCGGTATCCAGCGCCACCAGCGCACCCGGGCCGTCGCCGCCGCGCAGCTCGGCAACGATGCCCGGCAGGATGTTCAGCGAGGACAGGCCCACGGGCCTGTTGCGCGACAAGATCACATCATGCGCGGCGATACGCACCCGCACAGCATCACCCACCGCCGGGCCGATGCGCGGCAGGAACAGCGGGTGGCCACCTGCGTCCAACTCGGTCAGCCCGTCCTCGTGATGGGCGGCCACGCGCGCGGTCAGCAGCGCCCCCGCCTCGCGCGCGCCGGCGGGCAGGACGGACGGATCGCCCAAAACCTGCGCGGCGGGGCCTTGAGCGATGACGCGGCCGGCCTCGAGCGCCACAACCGTGGTGGCCAGCCGCGCCACCTCTGAGGCCGCATGGCTGACATAAAGGATCGGCACGCCCGCCTCATCCCGCAGCCGTTCGAAATAGGGCAGGATTTCCGCCTTTCGCGCCTCGTCCAGCGCGGCGAGCGGCTCATCCGCAAGGATCAGACCGGGCGACGACAGCAACGCCCGCCCGATGGCCACCCGCTGTTTTTCGCCCCCCGACAGCGCACCGGGACGGCGCGACAGCAGCGGGCCGATCCCCAGCATCTCGACCACGCGCGAGAATTCCGGCGCAGGGGCGCGGCGGCCCGACACCCAGCCACCATAGCCCAGGTTCTGCCGCACGCTGAGATGCGGAAAAAGCCGCGCATCCTGAAACACGTAGCCCAGCCGCCGTTTGTGCGGCGGCAGGCACAGGCCCTTGTCGCTGTCGACCAGCACCCGCTCACCCACCGCGATCCGGCCTGCATCGGGCCGCATCAGCCCGGCCACTGCGTTGATCACGCTGGTCTTGCCCGAGCCCGAGCGCCCGAACAGAACCGTCAGCCCCGGCGGCGCCTGGAATGCCACGTCCAGCGCAAAACCCCCGAAATCGTGGCGCAGCGACACATCCAGCATCACGCGCCCCTCACCCGCGCGGCCACCCGCCGCCCGATCCATTCCGACGCCAACAGCGCCC